>JAHKLG010000211.1 GCA_029856625.1 Candidatus Njordarchaeota archaeon
AGCTCTACTAACGAGTATAGAATTGTGAAAAGTGCAAAGAGTGGATCCATTTTCATTACTCCGAAGAATGCTCCTGTAGGGCCTATTATAGCAAGACCAGCGGAGGATAGTACTCCTCTTATTCTGTCTCCTAGCACTCTTGAGGTACGCCAGTATATTTCGGGAATTTTTTTCTCGCAAAACTCTGAAGCTATGTATGTTATAATGATGAGTATTATGGGGATAGTTAGGGCTATTTCAAAATGTGTTATCTTAGGCTTTCTTATAATACCTTGGTATGCCAGCATAACTGCGTCGTATAGAAGAAACACACCCACAAGTAAAAATAACACAGTGATAACGATGGATAACTCTGATATTCTCTTAACTCCTTTCCGTCCTAAGAAATAACCTACTAGACCGTTTATTATTGTGGGTGCTATGAAGAAGACAGTCGCACAATTAGCAATAAGGTTCGGGCTAGAGGTTTCCAAAGCAGCAATTATCGATAGGAAAAGTAGAGCTATCAGAAATCCATTAATAATCAGTAAGGGATAACCAATTTCTGAAAAACTTGTTTCTCGAGATATCTCCATATTTCTCACCTTTATTGATAGAGCCAGCAAGCTACTTCCCGATCTCTCTCGACTTCTACTAACTCGGGCTCCTTAGCTTTACATATTGGCATAGCGTATGGACAACGAGGGTAAAATCTGCAACCAGGAGGCAGGTGGATTGGTGATGGAGGCTCTCCTATTATCTCTCTACGTTTTCTAGCTCGAGTAATCTTTGGATTTGGTACGGGCAGAGCATCAAGTAGCATCATCGTATATGGGTGTAATGGTTCCTCGAACATTTTATCTGCATCCGCTATTTCAACAAATTTCCCAACATACATTGTCGCTATCCTATCACTCATATACTTAACTACAGCTAAGTCGTGAGATATGAACATATACGTTAATCCAAATTTTCTCTGCAAATCCTTTAACATGTTCAGAATGCTCGCTTGAACAGATACGTCAAGAGCGCTAGTTGGCTCGTCAAGAACAACGAATTCTGGATTAAGAGCTAAAGCTCTGGCAATAGCTATCCTTTGTTTCTGTCCTCCAGAAAACTCGTGTGGATATCGGTAAAGATGCTCTCTTTTCAAACCTACTGTTTCTAATAATTTCACAACGAATTCTTCTGGATCTTTAATAGGCATATTATGTGTTCTAGGTCCCTCAAGTATTATATCCATTATTGTCATTCTAGGATCAAGGGAGGAAAAGGGATCTTGGAAGACCATTTGAGCTCTTCTTCTGAATTCTCTCAGTTTTTCCCCTTTGAATTTAAGAATAGATTCACCATCAAATAGAACATCTCCAGAAGTAGGCTCAATGAGCCTAAGGATTGTTCTCCCCAGTGTGGTTTTTCCCGAGCCAGATTCTCCCACAACTCCTAAGCACTCTCCCTTACGAATCTTAAAAGTCACCCCATCAACCGCTTTAACAAAATCCTTAGATAGCAAGAAGCGCCTTACTGGGAAATATTTCTTAAGGTTTATAGCCTCTACCAAATATTTCGTCATTCTTTTTCAGCCTCCTTCCTCTCCTCCTCACTAGCATACAACCAGCACTCAACAAAGTGGCCGGGGGCGATCTCTTTTCTAGGTGGTCTCTTCTTCTTGCAAATATCCATGGCGTGAGGACACCTAGGATGGAACCTACATCCAGGGGGAGGATAAATAAGGTTAGGTATCGTACCAGGTATCGGCTCTAGTCTCTCAATCTTCTTGAGCGGATCTGGTACGCATGCTAGAAGACCCTTAGTATAGGGATGCATAGGTTCTTCGAATATAGTCCATACGTCTGCTATCTCAACTATATTACCAGCATACATTACAGCTACCCTATCAGCCATTTCAGCAATGAGACCCATGTTATGAGTAATAAGCATAATTGTTGTACCTTTCCTCCTCTGCAACTCTTTCAGTAGATCTATTAATTCTGCTTGAATAGTGACGTCAACATTTGTTGTGGGCTCATCTGCTATTAATATCTTTGGATCATTTGATAATGCTATACTTATAACTACACGTTGTTTCATTCCACCAGATAATTCGTGAGGAAAATTCTTTACCCTCTCTTCAGGAGCTGGAATCATAGTCTCTTTAAGGAGTTCAACAGCTTTCTTCCACGCCTCATTCCAATCAGCTCTATTATGAACAACCATTGTTTCGGCTATTTGGTAACCCGTAGTATATAATGGATCCAATGCAGAGCTAGGATCTTGGAAAATGTATGCAATATCATTTCCCCTAATTTTTCTTAACTCGTCATCATCGAGATTCAGCAAGTTAATCCATTCTCCATTCTTTCTAAAGAATATCTCACCCCTCTCAATTCTCCCTGGTGGTGGAATGAGTCGCGTTATCGCTCTACTGGTAACTGTTTTTCCGCATCCAGTTTCTCCCACGAGCCCTAACACTTCTCCTTCATAAACATCTAAATCAACACCATTAATAGCTTTCACGACACCAGCATAAGTGTAAAAGTTAACATAAAGATCTCTTATCTTCAAAATTTCTCGAGGCTTACTCATTCTTCACCAGCCCTCCTTGCGAGCTCCTCTCTAATCATCTTCAATACCGCCCCCATTAACACTATCGCACTAGCTATAACGCCACCATTAACCATATACGAAGCTAATAATTTATACATTCCTAGGTAAGCTAGAATACCTATTACCTGCCCAACCCTATACTTATCAAGCAGCCTAACCAAATTAATTCCCTTCCAGACCATGTA
>JAHKLG010000212.1 GCA_029856625.1 Candidatus Njordarchaeota archaeon
CCATACTTCTCCGCAGCATCTGTGGCAAGGACCCCCGCACCTCCACCATTAGTAATTACTAAAACTAGGGCATTTCTTAACGGGGGCTGAAGAGAAAGAGCTAATGCTCTATCATATAAATCCTCCAAATTCTTGGCTTGAATAACATATGCTTGCTTAAAAGCTGCTCCATACACGCGAGCACTCCCAGCCATAGAGCCCGTATGCGACATCGTTGCTAATTCACCCCTCTTCGAGAATCCTGCCTTTAGAACGACAATAGGCGTCTTTTCGGCTGCTCTTCTACAAGCTTCAACAAACTCTCTACCAGCATCTGTTCCCTCCATGTAAATCGCAACACAGTTTGTGGCCGGATCCTTCTCGGCAAAATATAAGATTAGCTCGGAGAAATCTACATCTGCTTTGTTACCTATACTAACAACTGTTGAGAGCCCTACTTTATGGAGCCATGTCCATCCAATTAATCCTATGATTAAGGCCCCGCTTTGAGAAATCAAGGCAATTTTACCCGGATATGGAAGCGCTGGTGCAAAACTAGCGTTTAGCTTACTCTTATTTGATAATACGCCGACTACATTAGGGCCAATTAGAGGTATCTGATACTCTCTACAGATCTCTACAATCTCATCCTCTTCTTTCCTGTTACCAACTTCACTAAAACCAGATGTAATTACAACTATTCCTTTAACCCTTTTCTCTGCACAATCTTGAATCACTTGCTTAACGATCGGTGCTGGCACCACTATAACTGCTAAATCTACCTCATCTGGAATATCCTTTACTGATGGATAGCATTTGAGACCAAGAATCTCCTTAGCCTTAGGATTTACTGGATATATCTTTCCTTTAAAGCCGCTCTCAATTAGATTCTTCACTACTTCATGACCAATTTTTCCAGGAGTTCTGCTAGCTCCTATAACGGCCACAGAACGAGGATTAAAGATTCTATCAAGCTTCTCAATGACATATTCCCGAATCTTTGGAATTCTCATATTCTACACCAAGTTTAAACCATAAGAAACGATGGTAAATATTTATTCTACCAAAGTATTAGTACTCTCAGAAAACGTGTAATGTATATATTTTATAATTGAATTGAATATCATTTCGTTATTTCTCCTATACGTTTAAGATACTCGTGAGCTTTTCTTAAAACTTGCTTAGAACTTTCATAAGTGACTCTCTTTAGGGCATCTTCGTATCTAAGCCATGCATAACCAATGTGCTCATAGGATAACTTCACCTCTTTCTGTCTAGTTTTTGCGAGGAAAAAAATTACTTCCTTATGTACCAGATTCCCTCCTTTTCTATAGTGGTACTCTATTTTCTCCCTAAAGCCAAAAATGAATTCTATATCAGTAATGCCTGTCTCCTCCATTATCTCCCTCCTAGCGGTATCTATCTCACGTTCTCCTTTCTCAATGTTCCCTTTAGGAAAGTCCCAATGACCCGCAGGGTAATGTAAGAGAAGATAGAGAGCTTCATTATCATCTTTTCTGAATACTATTGCTCCCGCAGATCTCTCTCGGAGTATAAAACGTTTCCTGCTCTTCGTCTATCTCACCATTCGTCTTCAGTTCGCTGAAGAGTTCTGATTTGTTAGTGAGTATTATCGGATTTAAAAATTAGTCAGAAATTTTCTTACTTATCTTAAGTAATGGTAAAATAAGCTTTAAAATAACACTATGTCTAAGAGATTTTGATATCAATAATAATTGCTTATACGTAATTATTTTCGTAGCTAATTGTATTAAGCTTATCGCACCAGCATAAAGCAGAGCAAATAAGAAAATGAAAAAAGATCCAATAATGTTTATCTCCGCATAATTAAAGTTGAGTAGTATAAAGAAGGATAAAATCACTAAGATAGTCTCCACTATGATGGTTCTTAGCCATGGAAAAACAATTTCTTCTTCAATAGCTACTTTTGCCCAGTAAATCCCTCTAGCTAAGAACTCAAGGACAAATATTAGTGCAAGCAGAACTGTTCTATAATAATCATCAAAGCTCGAAGCTATTAATACTAATATAAAAGCTAGAAGTAGGTAAGTCACTAATCCTATAGAATTTGCAAAAATTCTCCGATAGTACTTAGCTTTGCTATCTGAATACACAACAATGTCCGTATAAAAAGCAAATATTATTGAATAAAGGATAACAATCGCCACGATTAAGTATGCATCAAGATACTCGCTAAATGGAGGTATTATTATTGAAAGAAGAGTTAGTATTTCATCAAGAAAAGCAATAATTGGCAAAATAAAGAGATTAGTGAGAAAAATAGTCATCGCTAATGATACTGAAATATAATCCTTTACTAATAAATCACTCTTAGTAGTCGCTTTATATGCAAGAACTGGTAAATAGAGCGTCTTTACATCATTAATTCCTCTGATGAAGAATCTTATTAGCGATTTTGCAAAATAATAATAGCCAATATATCTCAAGCTTATAATCGAAGGTATTAGTAATGAGTCTAAATTAAAGGCTGTTCGCCCAATGATTGTCCCAATTTCTACTTGAATAGCATTGAATAAAAATTCCTTTAAATATCGTAGATCTATTATAAAACGAATTTCTCTTCTATTCAAAACTTTTGAAACAAGGAGAAATCCAAGGAAGACACTCGCTGTAACAGAGATAAAATCTGATATAAAAACATTCTCCAGCGTGAGCCACTTTAAAATAATCATTAAGATTACACAAATCGCAAAAATGAAAATTCTGGAATTAATAATGAGCAGATACCGAATATATCTTAGTTCGCTCC
>JAHKLG010000213.1 GCA_029856625.1 Candidatus Njordarchaeota archaeon
AGCCTTTCTAGAAGCGGACCGTAGCTTCCGGCCGGAACCTCGATCAAGGCTAGCCATGAGCCGTCGGCCCTCCACTCCTCCTTCTTTATGGTCGCCATTCCCTTCACTATACCGTATGCCTTAGCAGCATACTTCGAGGGGATCTTGATCGCTAGGGAGACGTTTTCTATCTTGATCGGTAGTATGGGGCGTAGGAGGGATATTATGTCCTTAGCTTGCTCCTCAACGGATTTGTTTATGTCTATAGAATAATGGATCTGGTTCATAGCCTGCTCGATCCTTAAGGGAGGATGGGGTAGACCCGTTTTAGGGTCTATGCAGTTACGTGAGATATAAGCGATTATGCGTTTCCTCTTATCCTCTAGTAAACGTCTCCTTTGCTCAGCCGTTAGCTGCAGGTTTCCTTTAGAAAGGATAACTTCAGCTATCTTGTAGACGTCTGTTGTACCGAAAGCTTTAAGGAGCTTCTCTTCCGAGGGTTTCGTACCTTTACCTACGTCCGTGAACACGGTCTCGTATACAAGGGCGTTCGATATCGAGACCTGCTTACCTAGCTTATACTCGAAGGCTACCTCGGGTTTGACGAGGATCTCGAAACGTTCACCGTCTTTTGTTAGCCTTGCGACCACGAATTTATCGCCCATAAAGGAACCTCGAAACAGTCATTCAGCTCCTACGGAGACGAAAATAAACCGGTTATAAACGATTTCTAAACCGAGCCTCTAACCTACGGCCTCTAAGTATTTTGCTACCTCCTCGTCAGAGAGCATCCGGATACTCTTGGTCTCGACTGGGATAACGGCGATCCTCAGTCTAGGCTCCTCACCCCTAGACTCAAGAGCCTTCTTCAAGCATTTCACCGCTAAGGTCACGGCTTCATCGAGGGAAAGGTCTTCCTTATACTCCTTCTTGAGGATGCTGTCCACTACCTCCCTACCTACACCCACAGATACCGCCTTATAACTCCTGTATGAGCCGCTCGGGTCGGTCATGAACAACCTACAACCACTCTTATCGATCCCCCCGATTATTATCGAAACACCGAAAGGCCTTACTCCCGCATGTTGAGTGTATAGCTGCTTGATGTCGCCAATCCGCTTCGTGAGAACCTCCACGTCTATCGGCTCATCATACATTAACCTATTACTCTGAGCGTATATTCTAGCTTGGTCTATCAGGACTCTTGCATCAGAGCCTAAACCTACGACCGCCGCACCCAAATGGCTATCTATCTCATAAATCTTCCACGTGAAGTTAGGGTCTTGCAAATCAGACTCCAGCTTCTCTTCAGCGCCCAGCACGATTCCTTCTTTACACACCAAACCGATTATGGTGGCTCCCCTATTTACAGTTTCTAACGCATACTCCACTTGGAATAAACGTCCGTCAGGAGAGAAGACCGTTATAGCCCGATCATAAGCTCCAGGCGCCGCGAACATAGACAACTCTACAGTTCACCTCTTAACACATTCACCTTATTCTTCTTTTTTCACCCTTCATTAAAAATCTTTTTCTATTTAGGAGTATGGAAACTGACTTTTATACTTAACTGAATACGAGGGATATACGCCTATATCTAACCTCTTCCATAATATACACTATGACTTATAAAGAGAGATGGAAGATACTCGAGGAACTACTTAAACATCTAAGCAGTAAAGGCGAAGCCGTTCCCAAAGGCCTGTTGAAAGACCTACGCTCAGCGAAGACTCTAATTCAAATCTATAGGGTGAAACCTGACGACCCAGAGACCATAAGAAAGATCGAGGAGTACCTAGACAACGTGGAGTTCCAGTTGATCGCTAAAATTCAGAGCCTTGAAGGCGAAGAATCTGCTAAAAGATGGATGATGAAGCTAGAGAAGGCAAGAATATCCTTAGAGAGTAAGGAGGAAGAAGTCAGCAAACCCCTTTATGGAGTGCCGCGGGGCAAGAAGTGGGTTAGAATAAGCCTCGACGAAAACTTAAACGAAGAGAAGGTAGTGAAAGCCGCGAGAGATTTAGGGTTAGAGTTCAGGGTCGAAGATGAAAAGAGAGTCACGGTTTTTGGAGAAGAAGAGAAAATTAAGATGTTCATAAAGAAGATGGCTGAAACAAGTTCGCAGAAAACATAATATCTAGAAATATAGCGGAAACTAGAAGAATCCAGAAATATTATCTTTAGGTTACCCTCTATTAATTCTTACCAAACGCTAACGATTTTACTCCGACGGCTGGCTTGAACTTATGCCATACATCAAAAAGATAGAGTTAAGGAACTTTAAATCGTTCGGGTTAAAGAACACGGTTATCTCACTCGATAGAGGATTCACCGCGATCACCGGACCGAACGGAAGCGGCAAAACAAACATAGTGGACGCTGTGCTCTTCGGTCTCGGAGAAACGAGTTCTAGAAGACTGAGGGCTGACAGCTTTTCTAAACTGATATTCAACGGAAACGGTAAATCCAAGAGTAAACCTAGGAGTGCAAGGGTGGTAATCCAATTCGACAACAGCGACGGAAAGATACCGATAGACACAAAGACAGTAACCATATCTAGAATAGTCTACGTAAACGGACAGAGCGAATACAGGATAAACGGGCGGAAGACTTCTAGAGGACGGATACTCGAGCTTCTATCGATAGCCGGAATAAATCCTTCAGGCCACAACATAGTCCCACAGGGAACGATAACCAAACTCACAGACATATCACCGGTAGAGAGAAGGAAGATAATAGAAGACCTCATCGGAATCTCACTCTACAACGCAGAGAAGGCG
>JAHKLG010000214.1 GCA_029856625.1 Candidatus Njordarchaeota archaeon
GACATCCCGAAAAATCTTGTGTTTTAGGAATAAATCTGAAAACTGGGGTGAAATATCCAAAATATCAAAGCAGATATCGGGGCTCTTCAAAGCCTTAATTATGGGTTCCTCATGCATCGCAAAAAACCTACACCACGCTTCGGCATGGGGGGATGATAGCCATTCATAATGATCGGAAAATCGCTTGAGAAAGCTTCTTGGATCCATTTCGAGTTGTTTTTCAAGGAAAATTACTACTTGCGACATAATATTATCTAGCGACTCTACATTCTCATGCTCTAGCTTCCGCTTGATAAAATTGATCAAATCATAAAGTTGAAAGGCAACTATATTCGCTACCTCGATAGAATCTGTCTTTTTCATGAACTCACAAAGATAATTCATCGTCTGGAATCCCCACTCCCCAAAATCCAGCTCGGTTAATGCGATGGAAATCGCTTTCGTAAAAAACTCCATGAAATACTCAAAATCTCTAATAGCATCTTCCTTTTCTAACTTACGTATATAATGAATCTCTGACTCCAACATCTTTCTACAAATCTCAACTGCATCTTCAACACCAATATTTTTCAACGCGGAAACAAAATCATCAGGAAATTCAAATGCATCAAAACACGAGAACAGCGGATTTCCTCTCGGAATTTCTATTTTAACTAACAACCTACATATGTTAAATAAAAACTTGGAGTCCAACTCACAATAATTTGAAATCTCAAATATTGAATCCAATAATCGCTCTAGGAGATCCCTAACAACTTTAAACCCCCTCTCATGCAGCTTAATCATCACACGAGATATCCTAACCAACGCTTCATCACAGACCTCAACAAGACCAACGTCAGAAATTATCCCCAGAATTTTTTCTAGAATCCCTACAATCTTCTCTCCGCTATTAGGATCCACTATAGCCATAACCTCTGCAATACAGGACAAACCAAGAACAATGTCAAAATCATAACACGATGAGCTAGCGATATCCTTGGCGACCTGCATTAGAGTATCTATCGCTGTCCCTACATCTATTTCCGCCAAGTCCTTTGCTGCTTGCAGTAACTTATCAAAAGAACATTCAACTTCACTACTCTCATAAAATCCTTCTTCGTCACCATAAACACTATACCAACAGTAGCAGGATTCTCTAATACGCTCCTTTAACTCATCAATCCTGCCATGATTGTTCCCCATACCGCTCAACCATAGAGAGCAAAAACCATAAAGCCTTACGGATGCTCATTTCAAGGCACTAATTTCAATTACGATATTCCACTAAAAATGTTACTAACCATATATACCCACAAGAACATCCCAGAAGCCATCACCAAAACACGAAACAAACCGAGACCGTCTATAGTTTTCATTTGCTGGTTCTAGCCTAAAGACGTCGCAAAATTTGTTTCGTAGGGCGTTTTTATGGCTTCTAAGCGGAAACATTGAGCGGGAGAATCAATATGTATCAAAAAATCTCATATTTTTCACCAATGATTTTTGATAACACACCTTTATATGACACCGCAGGCGAATACCCAGCAAAGACATCAAAACCACGAACAACACGCCTAAAACGACAAAAAACACGCCAAACCTCAACATGATCGCAACAACGCCAAAGCGAAGAAAGATTGAGGTTGTCCAAGCAGTTAACAATAAAGGCGAGAGACCAGCCATAACTAGCGAGTTGGAGACCAACCTGACGCCGGCTGCAGACACGACGAATGAACCACTTTAGACTCATGTTGAATCTCTCAATAATTATATTGTCCTTCAGGATTAATGGATCGTCGTAACGAGAGAAGAGTCCATCCCACCAATTCCTGAGTGTCTTAACAACATGCCTAGCGAAACGCAGTGCGAAATCACTATCATGGCCTCCATAGTACCTCGGATTGCACGATCGAAGGAACTTCCGGCCGAAAACCTCAGCAAGGAAGTCTAAGATAGCTCTCTTTACCTCCTCTGACGGCCCCTTGCTGTCCCGTAGGATTCGCCAAATTCTAAATACCACTCGCCACGCCCATACTACCTCTTCAAAGAGAGGTTTAAGCCTGTCTAGGAGCCTCCTAATTTTCGAAAGAAGTCTACTCATGTCCACTCGCGCCTGTTTGGGTCATGGATATACAAGACTATGGAGGAGCCGATATGTTATGATGCCAGCTGGTTTAAATGGATATCAAGGCCTTATGCGGATGATTCGGCGAAGGCGGCGGAATACGATGTTATTGACTTTTTTATATAGTTTCCTATATTCAGCCATGCTGGATATGCTGTTCTTCAGTGCACTCGCTAAGATCTTGTCCTGCTTTTGGACAGGATCCGCAAGGTTTCTTATGAAGTGGAGCTGGCAGAGCTGGTGCTTGACTTCTGGAAAGACTTTCCTTATAGCATTGACAAGGTAGGTCTCTTTGTCGGATACTATCCCCCTTATTTTTATTCCAGCCCTCCCAAGCTTTGTGCGGACTCTGCGCAACAGATCTACTAGGCTGTCCTTACTGTAGCTTGGTAGGAGTTCGGCGTGAAGCGGTTTTCCCGTTGATGCCTCAAGAACTATCCATAGGGTGGCTGGGCCGTTCTCTGGATTTACGCCATCGATACATATCGCTATCTCCTTGTCTTGGAATTCCTTGAGAGTTTCTTTTTCGATGATGTTGGATGCTAGTGTTAGGTAGTATTTCATGATGTCTATTGCCCTATTTCTTGTCATTGGTAGTCCTCGCTTCCTAAGGGCAGTCACGATGTAC
>JAHKLG010000215.1 GCA_029856625.1 Candidatus Njordarchaeota archaeon
CCATATATTTTCTTAATTGAGTGCGTTTTTATGGGTTGATTTTTATGAAATGGAAAATAGAGTTCTCGCCATCTTACTCCCTACTGAAGGTAAAACTAGCTTCTGGAGAAAAAATTGTGGCTGAAAGCGGTGCTATGGTAGCGAGTAAGGGCGATATCAAAGTAAAGACGGGCGTATACGGTGGGATAGTTTCTGGGATTTTAAGAAAGATGCTTGGCGGGGAAAGTTTCTTTATGAATGAATATACAGGGGGCTTAAAAGGCGGAGAAATATGGTTAGCTCCATCCTTACCTGGTGATATAGCATATATAGAGCTAAAAAACGCGGAAATTCACGTACAAGACATGGCCTATCTGGCTCATCATGGAGATATTGATATAGATATAAAATTCCGAGGATTTAAAGGATTACTCGCTGAGGGCGAAATTGTATGGCTAAAACTTAAAGGAACTGGTGGTGTGTGGGTTTCAGCGTATGGCGGAGTAGACGTAATAAAGCTTGAGCCAGGGGAGGAAGTTACCGTAGATAACTTCCACGCAGTCGCCATTGATGGTAGCGTTAAGTGGAATATTGGAAAATTCGGTGGATGGAAAACCTTTCTCTTTGGTGGAGAAGGGCTAGTAATAAAAGCTAAAGGACCTGGAAGAATTTTCGTACAGACAAGGGTGCTCTCTCAATTTGTTAGAGTATTAACCAAATTCTTGCCAAAGAAATAGCTTCTATTAACCCTGTTCATAAGCGCGCTTTCCCATCAATTTTTATTTTTGTGTTCTCTTTATAAGACTAATCAGTAAGGAAGAGTAAGGTGTTTCTTATGAAAATTGCTGTCATTGGAGCTGGACCAGCTGGACTGAGCACAGCATATAATGCTAGTAAGGACGGATTTGATGTTGTGCTATATGAAGCTGATTTGCTCGAGAAAGTGCCTTCTAAACCGTGTGGTGAGGCTATTCCCAAAGGAGCATTGTATTATACGCCCTTCAAGGGGGATGAAGATTTTATCCTGAACAGAATTAAGCAGGTTAGGTTCTACTGGGAAGGAGAGTTCATAAGAGAAATAAAGAATTTTCCTTTAGCCGAGGGATTCATAATTGATAAGAAAAAGTTTCTAAGATCCCTAATAGAACTGGCGGAGAGCGAGGGCGCGAAAATAATCTTCGGGAAAAGGATAACTATTAGGGACTTACCTAACTTAGAGAGGTTTGATATGATTATTGATGCTTCGGGCATTGGGGTAATAGCTCAACACTTTCTAGATTATAAAAACTATAGGAGAATACCGGTTCTCCAAGCGTATGCTAAAGGATCCGATATTCCAGAAGACACAATAGTCTTCTGGGGGCTCGCTAGAGGCTATGCATGGGTCTTTCCTAGGGGGGATCTCTATAATATTGGAGTTGGAGGCGTGAATTATTCCCCTCAGGAATTAAGAAGGATATTGGAGGAACTAATTAGTCATTTTAATTTAAAACTCGTAACAAATATTAGAGGGTCATCAGTCAGCGTTGGAGGACCGATAAAAAGACTCGTGACAAATAGAATCAGAGTAGTAGGGGAAGCCGCAGGTATGGTGATGCCACTCACGGGGGAGGGGATACGATATGCCCTAATTGGCGGTCAAATAGTCTATAAAGACGATTATGAGGAAATATTTAATAAGACTATTAGGAAAAAACTTGAACGCGGAGCCTTCTTACTAAAGATAGTTCTAAAAATCCCCAATAAGGGAAGGCTAGCTCGGAAAGCTAGTGATGAGCTACTATATAGATTCTTTGAGGGTGATTTCAGATTAACTGATGTGTTAAAAGTACTCGCAAAATATATAAGCATTAAATAGGAGATACGTTTCGGAACAATTAAGATTAGAAGTATGAGGATGTGAGGCTAATAATGGAGAAATAAAATGACGACAGACAATCTAGACATTCAAGAACTTATCACATTGTTAGATTCTATTAGAACAATAGTTAATGAAAGTATAAATGCATTAATTGCGAGAGTTCCTTATATTGGAGAATTAGCCAATAGAGCTCTTATTGGAGGCAAGAGAATTAGGGGAGTACTAGTTATTCTCTTCTCAAGAGCTCTTAAGGGTGACGAGACGCTAGCAAAGCGATTCTCAGCGATAATTGAATTTATTCACGCAGCAACTTTACTGCATGATGATCTTATTGATGATCATGAAATCCGAAGAGGACTACCGGCTTTTTGGAAGGAATACGGGGCTAAATTAGCTATTTTGGTTGGGGATTTCCTATTCACAATAGCTGGGCAGTTCCTGAAATACATTTCTAACGAAGCATTAAGGCTTTTAACAACTGCAATTTACAAAGTGACATTAGGTGTTATTCTAGAGGCGCAGCCCGAATACTTTACTAAGGATATCTCAAAGGTATATGTACTAATGAATCGCTTAAAAACAGGTGAACTATTTGGAGCCGCGGCTTGCTTAGGTGTTCTCGCATCATCGAGAAGAGAGTATCTAAGAAACGCTTATAGGTATGGAATATTAACAGGGGAAGCCTATCAAATTGCTGATGATATATTTGATCTGCGGCTTTTGAGGGAGGGTGCTAAAGGCATTGATCAGAAACCTTTAAAGTTGGCTCGTCTATATTTTAGTGAGGGAGATTTCTCACCAGAAGAGGTCCTTAATATAAGAGACCTGAAGAAGTTAGTGAAAATTGCTGATGATATAGGGCTAGAGGAGAAAATGCTTAAACTAATTA
>JAHKLG010000216.1 GCA_029856625.1 Candidatus Njordarchaeota archaeon
CAACGATTATGCGAAGAGCGGCGATTAAAGGGGAATCGCGTTTCACCGCGCTCCGATAATCCCTCTTACTTATCAATCGTCATGCTTCTGGAAAGAACCTGAATTTCATTTCACAACTCTTATAGGCAAGGGCACAGGAATAGGAATATTGCTTAATTCTTTTATACCAAAGGCGAGCTTAATGTTTATAAAGACCATTTCTCTACCTACATAAACACTCATATACCCTTCTTTTAGGTCTTCCTTAAGCATTTGCTTAGTTATATGGGTTTCTAATATTTTACTTAAAAATTTAGATGCGTCAAGGATTTCAACACCTACTAATTTTATTATCATACGAAAAATCTATCACAAAAGCTATCTTTAACCCTTTCACCACTAAACATGTAAAGTATATCATTTTCGAAATCGTAATTTATTCTAACTTTTTTAGCCATTTTTCTAACCTTTTTCTTCCCGATAAGATTCTTTAATGTGGTTAATAAGTCTTCTATGTAAGATTTTTCAATACCTCTGATATACGCTTTTTCAATAAAGTGTTTTGTAAAGTGTATTTTCTTTTCAGTAATTCCTTGTCCATTGTATTTTAGATTAAATTTCTGAGAATTTAAAGCGGCAATTTCTCGAAATTCCTGCTCATAGCTATCTATCTCCTTAGCGAATAACTTATTTTCCTAATACCAATCTCTACAAGCACATCTATCGTGTTTATTACAGGCAACTCTGTATTTCCGAGCATTACCGCGAATTCTGTGCACCGTAAGATTATGACTTCAAACTCTAAATTCAGATATTTTTGGCCCTTTCTAAATTCCTCACAACCTTCTTATTCCTTTCTACGAATTCCCGAATTTCCCTACCCTTCCGCCCCTTAAAATGAAAACATGCATATGTCAAACTCTTAAATTCCTCAAAAATTAGACACCAGGTTTAATTAACCAGAAGTTATTTTTCGGTTATTTTTTGTGATTTTTTGTATATACATATAATTATGCTCTGTTGCATGATTCCAAAAAATTAAGCCTAATAACCCCTTTGCTGCGCTTTTCAATCCACGATTTCTTTCAGACGGTTATAGAAATAAAATCTTAATCTCACTTCATGATACATGTTTCTTTTCTTCTTTGCGCTTACGGTCTCTCCGAACATTCTTTTATACGCAGAAAATATTCCTTCGGATGCCAACCATCTCATGCCATATCCTTTTTGTTTAGCCCATTCTCTATATCCTAGTTTTTTGTATTCCCTTACCTCTCTCCTTCTTCTCGGAGAACCTCGGGAACGTGTGCTCGCATCTTTTCTTATCTTTATTGCAGTTTCTATTCCGTACTTCTCACACAGATTAAACGTCTCTTTACAATCGTGAAGAGCGTCTCCCATAACCTTTTTTGCCTTTTCGTGATTCTTTCTTATCATACTCCTTCCCGCCCTTCTTTCATCAAGATTCTCATTACCCACTCTTATATCAACCACTTTACCATCAACGCTTCCCATAATCACGACTTTAATCCAACCCCTTCTCTCCTTCCATTTCTTTCTTATCCATTCTCCCCTATTCGTTACCTTTATTCCGGAACCGTCGACAGCAACAACGAGATTTCTTTCGACACGCTTGAAATCTATGTTTAGCTTATTCACACGCCTGCATATTTGCGTGTAGCTTATTACGGGAAAAGAGATTCCCATGCATTTTGATAAACCGCGAAGAATTCCTTCACAAGTCCTGTAATCAAACCCCCTGCAATGAAAATACGCTACAAATTCTATCATCGAATTTGGATAAAGATAGGGTTGGCCAACCTTTCCTTTATTCATTTCTCTTATCTCTTCTTCCCATGTCTCAAGGAAAGAAGGATTAATAAGAAATTCCCCTCTTTTTATTAATTTTCGATTGTATTCTTTCCAATTTCTTTTATACATATTATAAATAATACGTATAAATTTAAAAAACTTACGGTTATCTATCATAAGTATGAAGTGCAAACTTATCGCATACTATTTATCATCACTCGACCAATACCACAAGGTTTTGGTCAATAGAGCACTGTTCGGATACATAGACAATTCCAATAAAGGTAAGTATCAGTACAGAAGAAAGGGTATACTTTCGGAGATTCCCCACTTCAAACTTCTTAAAGGGGCGATTATAGTCAGAAAGGAGGATTGTAAAAAGATTATTTCCGTCTTCAAAAAGTACAATGTAAAGTATCTTACGTTCGATATAGAAATTAAACGCTCCCTGCTCCATTAATCATGCAACACAGCATTTGCTACCCAACCCTCATTACCGCATTCAATAACCGTAATTTCGCTGCCAATTTCGGAAATAACCATTTTTATAACTACCGAAAATTAATAAATAGAGTGAGGCGAATGACAGTCGATTGGTGTAGGCAGCGGGATTCAGAGAGGCGGGAAAACGTTGTGGTAGCATCCGCGCCGGGTAAGGTGATACTCTTCGGCGAACACGCGGTGGTATACGACAAACTCGGTATCGCCGCGAGCATCGATACGAGATGCTTCGTAAGGATTTCTGGGTTGCCCACCACCCCGTATCCCAGAGACTGCCACAATCGGGGAAGCATAGTTATCCGCTCGAAGAATTTCGGAATTGAGAGAAGGACGAGCGTCGAGGAAATAAACGAGATTCTGAGCAGATACGAGGAGTTGCGCAGGAATAACGACCTCGACGGAATAAAGGAGATGAACAAAGATGTG
>JAHKLG010000217.1 GCA_029856625.1 Candidatus Njordarchaeota archaeon
AGACGGCGTAGGGGTTTATGTCTACGGCCACTACCTCACAGCCTAGCTCTGCAGCCTTAACGGCGATTATACCGCAACCTGAGCCTAAATCAAGAACCTTGGAACACGGCGTCAGCCTCAAGTTGTCGGCTAGAAGGAAGCTGTCTTCCGCAGGCTCGTAGACTTGGTTGTGAACCAATAGAGAATGACCATCATAATAGATGGTCTTCCAGTTTCTTGGACAATTCATCGCTCAACAACCCGAAGTCTTCAGGAGCGAGGTCTTAAACCCTGACCTCTGAGAAGCGGATACTCTTTGCTAGCTCCCTAGCGTCTTCTTTATCCAGTCCGACAGACCTCAAGAAGGGCATGATCCCCTTCCTCACCTTCCTCTTTCTCTGCGTAAACAAGCTTTTAACGAGCTCGCTAAACAGATTGAAGTCTTGTACCTTGAATGGGGGAGGTCTGGGTTTGATTAAGGTTATCCTCGAATCTACTTTAGGCGATGGATAGAAGGAGGTTTTAGGTACCTTATCTAAGGCCTTAACCTCGGCATGATAGTATGCCGTGACCGTTAGCCGCCCATAGTCTCTGCTTCCTACGGGGGCTGCCAGCCTCCTCGCGAATTCGTCTTGGAAAGTCAGAACCGCGAGTTTCATCCCACGATTCTTTAATAACCATAGAACTAGTTTAGACGATATGTTGTAGGGCGGCGTCGAGACTACCTTATGGAACTCTGGTAACCTCACCTTAAATATGTCTCCGCAGATTATCCTAACGTTTTTAAACCTTTTGAGGTTGGCTCCTAGGATTCTGGCTAGTCTCCGGTCTGCCTCGACAGCTACTACCCTATCGCAAGTTTCAGCCAACCTTCGGGTTAGGAAACCTAAGCCTGCACCTATCTCGAGGACCGTTTCATCGTTCTCTGGGTTTGCGTAGTCGATTAGCTTCTCGATTACCTCTTCGTCGACGAGGAAGTTCTGTCCCATCCATCTTTTCGGGCTTAACCCATGCAGCCTTAAAGTACGCTTGATCTCCTTCAGCAAACCGTTCATCTTTTAGGTTAGGTTTTATCGCGCTTCGATTTAAATCCTTAACTTTCTAAAGGAGAAGTTAGGAGAGACTCATGAAGGTCTAGTAAACAGGTTGTATTTACTTTCGCCCGAGATCTCCTCCAAGATTCTTCGGGTAAGCAGCTTAACCGGGTTTGGAAGGTTAACCCTCTTCTGCAGGTCTTCGAAGTCTTTAAAAGGAGCCTTCTCCCTCTCTTCCAGTATCTGCCACATATACTTCTTCCCTATGCCGGGTATTAGCTCTAGGGCGTGCATTCTAGGCGTTATAGCCTGAGAGGTGTTGAAGAAGTTCACGAACCATTTCTCCCTGTTTTTAACTATCTTCTCGATCACCGCGGGAAGCTCGGCTATAGCCGCTGTAGAGAGGTCTTGATACCTTATCCTACCTATTATGTAGGTTATCTTACTCCTCTCTCTCTTGCCTACGTAAACCCTCTCCTGAGGTCTAAGTCTTTCACCCTCCTTAACCGCTACCTCTAGCAGGGTGAAGTACTCCTCTCCTATGACTTGAGCTCTAGCTCCGGCTCTATACCTACCTCGGGTAGGCCTCCCGCGGGGTAAGAAGTCTAACACGTAAGCGTATTCTTCATACCTCTTTTCCATCGCTTCACCGCCAGAAGATAGACCACATAAAACCTGATTTTAGGAGGAGTGAGCGTTAAGAAGGTCTATTATAGCATTCAGTTTCTCCATCTCGATTATTCTTCTGCCTCCGGCAAAAAAAGTCCTTAGCTCCTCGACGGTTTTCGGCATACAGTTGACTATCTCTATAGCCTCAACCTCGGTTAGCTCAAACTTTGTAGTTAACTCTTTGATGAGTTTCTCAGCCGTCTCGGCGTCCACCTTAGAGAACTTGGTCGTGTAGTCAAGCGTCCTCTTCTGAAACTGGTCGAGGTTCTCCTCTCCGATCGAGCTGAGTATCTTCTTAGCTTCAGGGTTTGAGATCGGATGACTATTTATTACTTTATATGGCAAGGGATCACCCTGCATATATGTCCAGATGTTCAGGCCTAACGATTAACTCCTTCTCTACATTACCTTGGGGAACGGTTACTATGTAAGCTTTACCCCTCCTACCTTGAATGACCCCGACTTTACCATGATATCTCCTGTGTGGCATGCCTTTATGGACTGCGGGGTCGATCTTTATTACAACCTTATCTCCAAGCTCGAAAGTCTGGAGTATCTTCGATGTTTTCAGCTTCCCCTTTTCCCTCGGTTTCTTTCTGAGGAGGGCGCGGGTTCCCGACCTAAAGCCCTTCGATTTTTTCATCTTATAGCCCACCTAGATTCTTAACCACTTTTAAGACGTCTAACTTTTCCACTTTCCCTTCGACCCCGATTATGTCCGCTACGCTAGGTCGGGTTCTGCCTCCGTCGCCGTCGATTAATTCTTTGATGTAGAGACCCCCCTCAGACCTTATCCTAAATTCCAACATGTCAGGCATCAATTTCTTTATTTTCGTCTCATATATGTATTTTTCTCGTATCTTATCGGCTCTCCTATGTAGAACCCTGGTGGGTGTCCTCTGGGTTATTTTGGCGCCATTCAAAGTCTTCTCTAAGGCCTCTATTTCTTCGTCGGTTATTTCCCTGTTAAACTTCACGACAGCCCTGTAAATCTTCTCGGCCGACTCCGACTTCTTGATCTCCCTAAC
>JAHKLG010000218.1 GCA_029856625.1 Candidatus Njordarchaeota archaeon
GCTTCTCTTTGGACGTGGTCTCCGAGAATATGCAATTGATCATGATGATCACTTTGTCATAATATTTCTTATGGGAAAGACTTTTGTTTTGCAGGTAATTGATAAAATTCCACCAATAAGAATTGCACCCCGATTAAATATCGTAGCTAGAATAAGAAAAGAGATCGGCTTGAAAAATCTCGCAATGATTCTCTATTATGCTATTACTGAACCTAATAGAGTGGTAAATATCCCAGCTATCGTGGAGAAAGATCTGAAATTCCTTCTTAGAGAAATATTTGGCAGGATACCTTTGAGGCTACGTATTGGTCCTTTAGTAGAGCTAAATTGGGTGGAGGAGGCAGATTTTTTTCAGAGGAAAATTCTCCAAGTTCTAGGATTTAGTGATAAAGAAGCATTGACCGTTCTGAAAGAAAGCGTGGAAATGATTATTAACATGACAGAATCGTTCAAGAGGTTATTAAGAAAAAAGGGGGTTAATTTCGTTTGTAATCAATTAAGTTATCTAAAAGAAAAAGATCCCAAACTCTTCGCTCTTTTCCAGAAACTTCTTGGTATCTCATGCATCTAGTGCTGAAATACGAGTATGGATATATTGTCCCGAACGAGTATAAACCCAGAACCTTTGACATTTTTAAATGAAACCTTAAATTCATTTACATTCTTTACCGCTAATCTCTCCTTTAATCCCTTCAATAAGAATCTTAAAAAATCTTTCTTTATCTTACTTCTCTTAACTTTCACTTTGCTACAAGAAATCTCCTTAGAATCTTTTTTAATTCTTTCCTGCTTAGAAACCAAACATAATAGGACTTTAGTAGCGTAATCCTCTACCCCCTCAATTTTCTTAGCATTACCTATATTTCTTGTTAAAATAATTTTCGCGTAACCTTTTACTAAGGGAATATCATACGCAATTATTTTCCCATAACCCCTACTTTCATCGCTTATCGTCTTAACAAGTATTTCCTTTCTCTGATATTTCAAACCTATTAACAAACTCCTAACAGCTTCCTCCTCCTCATCCAACTTAAGATAAGAATTTGCCAAATCAATTTCTAATTTCTCTAGATCTAAGACAGCATTGTTTATAAAGAGAGGTTTAACGCCGAACTCAAATCTTACGCGCCAACTAGTTGATATTCTTTTTTCATCAATTGCTTCGAATGAGGCAGCTTTAAATCGTTTTGATAGCTCCTCTATAGCTATTTCCGCTAATGGTGATATAGCCGCTACAGAGAAGCATCCGATAATTTTTCCACGATACCTAATATACGCATCAGCGGTATCTAAGATTTCATAAAGGCTTTCTTGAAGAGGATCAGCAAACATCATCCTTTCCTTTCGAGGGATCTTAATCCTAAGCTCTCCCAAACATTTCTCCTTAGGCGCTACTAGCAGTACTAGCGTGTTTAGAGGAACGTAATATCCCTCTGCCTTTTCTAGTCCATATTGTTTAATAAAATCTGGTAATGTATTAAAGCCAAGAGCATAGCCAAGATCAATCGGTTCTGGTGCATCATTAAGTGAGATTAAGAATGCATAGGCATTGAGTGTTTCTACAACATAAAAGTTGTCGAAGACACCTATTCGATCAATTTTTCCATGAATATATTTCGAAAACTTATCAAAAATGTCAATAGCGTCATCAAGTGGGCAACAGAGGGGAGACATCACCTATTACCCCTGAAAGCGCTATTTAAGATTACTGAGGATCAGGTATAACAAATGTTCCGCTTTTACCTTTTAAAGCATCAGCGGCTTTCTCGAGATGTGCAATGATTCCCAGTTCTCCACCATTTCTAATAAACCTTATAATAGCCAATACTTTAGGACCCATGCTCCCTGGGGGAAAATGTCCTTCTCGATAATATTTCTCAGCCTCACTCACCGTCATTTTATCAATAGGAATCTGGTTCTCCTTCCCATAATTAAGCATAACTTTCTCAACATCCGTTAGTATCAGCATCGTATCTGCTTTAACAATCTTAGCAATTAAAGCAGATGCTAAATCTTTATCAATAACAGCCTCTACACCCTTATACCCATCAGGGGTCTTTATGACCGGAATACCCCCACCACCAACAGTAATAACAATGACTCCTTGATTAACCAGCTTTACAACAGTATTCTTCTCAACAACATCTTTAGGATCTGGTGAGGGTACAACTCTTCTCCACCCACCTCTGGGATCAGGTTTCATTATCCACCCCTTCTCCTTCATGAGCCTCTTTGCTTCTTCTTCCGTATAGTAGGGACCTATGTATTTGGTTGGGTTCTGAAAAGCTGGGTCATCAGGATCAACAACGACTTGGGTCACGATTGTGGCAACATCTCTATCAATTCCTCTCCTCATTAGCTCATTTCTCAAGCATTGCTGTATCATGTAACCAATGAGTGCTTGGGTCTCCGCATTAGCTACATCGAGTGGGAACGGAGGAACATGTTTTTTCGCGTACTCGTATTGGAGCATCTTAGCCCCGACTTGTGGTCCATTGCCATGAGTTATCACTACCTCATACCCTTCTTGTATGATATCAGCCAGAAACTTAGCTGTTCTCCGGGCATTTTCTAATTGCTCTTCATACGTTCCTCTCTGGCCCTTTCGCAGAAGAGCATTCCCACCTAGCGCAATAACTATTCTCTTCACTAGTATCCCTCCTAGAGGATAGAACATTTGAAGAATCTAA
>JAHKLG010000219.1 GCA_029856625.1 Candidatus Njordarchaeota archaeon
CTGACCTTCACTCTGTAGGGCCTGTCCGAGCCGTCGCTCACGATGTGGAAGCACAGCTCTCCCCTGGCGCTCTCAACGCAGTGCCACACCTCACCCTTCGGGACCTTCATGAAGAATGGAACCTTCTTCCTGAACGGGCCTCTGGGCATCTCGTCCACGGCCTGTTCGATTATGTTTAGGCTCTGCTCTATCTCGTCCCTCCTGACGAGGGTCCTGTGGTAGGCGTCTCCCTCCTCGTAGCATGGAACCTTGAAGTCGAGGTCGCCGTAAACCTCGTATGGGACGTCCTTCCTGACGTCGAATCCCATTCCGGAGGCCCTAAGGTTCGGCCCCACGAGGTCGTACTCGACCGCCGTGTCCCTGTCCACCTTGCCTACTCCGACCGTCCTCTCCTTGAACATCGGGTTCTTGAGGAGGAGGTCGTCGTATATCTCGAGCTGAGCTCTGAGCTTCTTCACCATTTCCTCGATGTCCTCCCTCAGCTTCTCAGGCATGTCCCTCCTTACGCCTCCGGGGGCTGAGTATATGTCGTATATCCTCGAGCCCGTCAGCCTCTCCCTGACGTACAGAACCTTCTCCCTGTCCCCCCAGGCCACGTTCAACACCGTGTCGAAGCCTGCCGCCTTGGCTATGAGGCCTATGTTCAGGAGGTGGCTCTGTATCCTGGACAGCTCAGCCTGTATGACCCTGAGGTATTTAGCCCTGTCCGGGGGCTCTACGTCAGCCAGCTCTTCAACCGTCTCCGCGTATGCGAGCTCGTACGAGGCTCCGTCGAGGACGCATATCCTCTGGACTATCATTATGTTCTGGTACCAAGACCTGTACTCCATCAGCTTCTCAAACCCTCTGTGTAGGTACCCTGGAACGGCTTCGGCTTCGAATATGTATTCGCCGTCCAGTCTCAGCCTGATGCTGAAGTTCCCCGAAGCTGGATGTTGAGGGCCGAAGGGCACCGTGAACACCATCTCCTTCTCGCCAGGCTTCGGTTCGTAGTACGGAACCTTAACCTCCTCCGGAACCTTCTCCTCCTTACCCTGGTAGCCCATCCCCTGTATGGCGTCCATGGCCATGACCACGGCGAGGCCTATAGGCTCAGGCCTCGGCGGACACCCGGCTATCCACATGTCCACAGGGATGTACTTGTCGAGCTCCTTGATGACGTTGTAGCTGTCCCAGTATGTGCCTCCGGTGGCTGGGCAGCACCCGAACGCCATGACGTATTTGGGCCTTGGCATCTGCGAGTACACTCTGACGATCCTCCTGAGGGTCTTCGGTGTTACGTACCCGCCCACCAACAGCACGTCCGACTGCCTCGGGCTTCCCTTCGTCAGTAACCCGAACCTCTCCATGTCGAACCCGCTGCTCGCCCACGGGGCGGCTTCTAAGAAGCAGCATCCCGTGAAGTAGAACACTATCCAGAGGCTCCTAGCCCTCGCCCAGTCCACGATGCTCTTTGGCTTGACTTTCATTGGGGGCATCTGGAGCTCGGGGGGCTTGGCGAGCTCTTCAGGCGGCATTATGTAGCTCTTCTTGTCCATAGCCACAAGCCACGGGAAGTTAGTCAGCTTCAGAGCCCCCGTCGGACATATCTCCGTGCACAGCCCACAGAAGCAGCACTTGAACATGTCTATCTGCGGGTACTTCCTAACCTTCCCGTCCTCCGTCTCCCTTTCAACCATCTCTATGGCCTTGTTCGGGCATATCGTGGCGCAGGCTCCGCATCCCCTACACTTCTCCATGTCGAGGACGTGTCTACCCCTCGAGAACTCCGACAGGGGCATCTCCGGCGGGAACCTGTACGTCATCGGCTTCCTGAAGAAGAGTTTTAACAACGCCTTTACCGAGGCCGCCATTCAACGTCACCTCATAGCTTGGGGGATGCGGTAAACCTCTGCCACGTACTTCCTCCAGTTAAAATCTTTCCTGAACGGCGGGGGGCCAGTCCATTCCTCTGTGAGTAGGGGTTTAAGCATGTCGTTCCCTTTGAATTTTATGCCGAACATCTCCCAAGTCTCACGTTCGTGCATGGATGCGTTCGGCCAGAGCTGTGAGAGGCTGTCTATCTCCGCCTCGTCCCGCGGCACCTTCGTGGAGACCTTGCAGTACACCCTTCCGTCGAACCTGTACAGGATGAAGTACACCTCAAAGAAGCCTTCCTTGATGAAGTCCACTGCACTTACCGTCAGGAGTCTGTCGAATTCCTTTTTGAGGAACTTCGCAACTTCGAGGTACTTGTCCGCCTCAACCTTGACGTAGCAGACGCTCCCCTTGACACTCGTTTCGGCTCCGAACCTCTCTTTGAGGTCTTCGCAAAGATCCTTCAGCTCTATCATATTTTTTAAAAATGTGCATATGCACTATAAATTTTACTATAAAACTGGTGCAGGAAAAACGCCATTTTTAAGAATTTTCTGAAGCCTTTAGCTGGAAATTAGGCGAAAAACAACGCCAATCCGCCACACCTAAACAGTTGCGACCGCTCTACAAAGGCTTCGAGGCCTGAGTGGATTCACTCCTCTTGATGGTGTGCTCGTAGGTGCGTCCGATGACTGCGTAGAGCAACATGGAGACTAGCATGCTCGGTATGGAGGACCCTACGAACGGCGCTTTGAAGTAGCAGAGCCAGTAGGAGGCTATCCCAACAGCCCAACACGCCAACGCCGCCGGGTTGAAGCCCCCGGTGTAC
>JAHKLG010000022.1 GCA_029856625.1 Candidatus Njordarchaeota archaeon
CGTTGGTTCATCAAAAAGAAGAATTTTTGGATCCAGTATAAGTACCGAGGCAAGCGCGACCCTCAGTTTTTCCCCACCAGATAAAGCAAATGGGTTTTCTTCAAGAAGATGATCAATCCTAAGGAACTTCGCTATTGCATGAACTCTCCTCCTTACTTCATTCTCCTTAATTCCCTGCATTCTTAAGCCGAAGGCTATTTCGTCATAAACTGTTTTATTAAAGAAGATTTCTTCAGGATTCTGAGGCATATACCCCACTAAACCCACAACATCTTTTAACCGCAGATTATTAGTGCTTTTTGAAAACAGAAAAACTTGGCCCTTGACTGGTTTATGTATACACGCAATTAACTTAAGGAGAGTTGTTTTCCCAGCACCATTGGGACCCATTAGTGCCACAAAAGAACCTTCCCTAATACTCAATGAAAAGCCCTTAAGAACCCATTCACCGTCATATGCAAACCATACATCATCCAAAACAATGGCGTGTCTAGATCCCTTTGGATGCGCCCGCTTAGACTCTTTATCTATTCTTTGAATTACACAGTTCCTGCGTCTTAATTCATTCTTAAGCTCTTCTAGGCCTAGAAAAACATTTGAATCTGGAGCCAAGAATCTCGTAAGCAACGCCAATTTTGGATACCCAATACCTAGTTTCCCCGGTAATTCTGTAGCAAATATCTTTCTAGGGGGGCCATTAGCCACTATTCTCCCATCATCTATGAGAATAACTCTATCCGCCACTGTTGAAAGCTCGTCGAACCTATGCTCTGCTACTATGATAGTCATACCAAGTTCTTCTCTAATTATTTTAAGTGAGATCAGAAATCTCTGAGCACTAGCTGGATCAAGCTGAGAAGTCGGTTCATCAAGGAGGAGGAGATGAGGCTGTATGGCCAAAGCAGCGGCTAAGACAATCTTCTGCTTCTGACCAGCGCTGAGGGCTAATGTATCATAATCCCAGAAACTCCACATATCAACGCATTTAAGGGCTTCCTTAACTCTTTTAATTATTTCTTCACGGGAGAAACCAAGATTAGCTAAACCGAATGCAACCGCTCTCCAAACCTTTCTAGCTAATATTTGATCCTCAGGGAATTGCAAAACAGTAGCCATTCCTTTCTTAGTCCTCTCTCTAGGAGGGATGTGTGTAATATCTTCATCATAAAAGAATATTTGACCAGAAAAGTCACCACGATAAAAAAATGGAATAAGACCATTAATTACTCGAAGTAAAGAGGACTTTCCGGATCCAGATCTACCCGCTAATAAGACGATCTCATTTTCATTGATCCTTAAGTTTATATTTTTTAAAGCTTCATTTGTCCGCCCAAAATACCTGAAACTTATATTATCTATTCTGAGGATCTCAGCCACTCTGGTGCCCACTCCTTCGGAAGACTGAGAACTATGACCACTCCCGGTATGATATTGATTAGTCCTTGAAGTATATTAAAGAGGAATATAAACCATAGAAACACCCCTAGGTTCATACCGAACCATGAAGCCACAGTCTCTAAAGGAATCCCTGGGGTATAAATGATGGGGATCAAAACATAGTCAGCTAGAGTCATACAGGCTGATCTTATTATTACACTAAATATGGCTAGCATGTAGATGCCTAATCTTTTGTTCTTAATTTTAGGCATTATATAGACGGCTGAGGATATAGGTAATGCCATACTTAATATTGCCAGAGTCTTAAAGATAGCTCCTATTGGATCCCGAGAAACGTAGGCCAGTCCTAGGATAATGCTGGAGATAAAAGCATATACTGGTCCAAGCATAACACTGACAATCATAACAGGTAGTTCAGCTATATCAAATTTTAGGAAGGAGAGAGGAGGAAAAGGATACTGAAGAGGAAATAAGGCAAGCGCTATGGCTAAAGCTGTTAAAGTAGCTGTTATGGATACTTCACGAGCTCCCATCTAAACACCTTAGATACGGCATAAAAATGGCTACACGTATTTTTACGTATGATTACGGAATAAAATGATTAGAAAATATAATTAAAAAGGTAGCGTATTTGCTAATGATAGAAGATAAAACACGCCTATTCAAAATGTTTTAGCGGTTTACAGATTATTTCCTTTATGAATAAATCAAAGAAGTTCGTTGAGTGCGCTGGTTTTACCACACAAGCTGTATCTGCTCCCCGACCAGTACCCGCGATGGCGATTACATCTTTACTAATCGGTATTAGGCCAGCATCGGCCGCCATTACAACTATCTCAACAACCACTTTTATGCCTTCTCCCAATAACCTAAGAGCTTGAGCAATAAACTCCACTGGACCCCACGTATTAAGCATTTTCCTAAGAGCTCTTTCTACACCGCTTAAAGCATGTGTGCACGTTAATATCTTTGCCCCCATTGAAGCGAGTTTCTCTCTTAATTCGGCAGGGAACTCTTGTTCTCCAGGATTTCTAAAACCAGTCATATGGGTAACTATAACTAAGTTGTATTCCCTTGGATTAAACACCTTAACAGCCCTCGAAGCAGTATAACCCGTTGTAGAAGCTACTATAATGTCTCTTATTCTCAGCTCATCGGCTCTTTTCTTAGCGGCCTTTAAGGTTTCGTCTGTATTATCTTTCCCAGGCTTTTCAAAATAAATGATCTCTTTCCTTAGCATGTGAATCACCAATAGAAACAGTTATGAAAAGTACGTACTATTACTCATTAACTATAGTTTATGCAATTTATTATGCTCGTCGTGATAATTCATGGCAAGGTTGCTTGAAAGATTGCTCAATTTAGCTATTCGGAAAATTATTGATAAGTATTCTGGACCTACTCTTAAGGTCGAGATGAGTGATTATTTCAGAATTCTTCTTTCAGAACACAGAGGTGATGAATTATATAAGGAACTCTCTAGAAGCTATGGTAATGAAAAACTCTCACATTCCTTTTCCGATTCTTTATACTTAGTAACAGATTCCCTCGAAATAATCAAACCCCACACAAGAAGTATTGACGAACTCATCGATTACACTTATGAAGATAATGTGAGATTGATCGGAGCTATTAGGGAATGGCCAACGATTCCTCCACACTTTATGGCTTCTGACTTCATTTTGGCATCAGAGATCAACCTCAGAGCTCTAATATCATTTTCCAGAATAGGTAATGAGGTACATGTATTAGCAATGAAGGGTGATTGGTCAAAATGCTTGCAAGTGCGCAGATACGTGGTTGAGAGAATCATAGAGGTAGCTGAGAGATTTGTCCCAAAGCTCTCTGAGGAAAAACTAACTTATGTATCAGAGATCGATGAAATACCGATAAAATATGGTACACTAAGAATATATCCCGAGGTTTTTGATAGTAAGAAGTGGAAAGAGGTATTGAATTTGATCACTATGGCTTATCTAGGCGCCACAGAATTCCCGCAATATATCCTATTCCGCTTGATATAGTTACTTGATCAAGTTGTTATCTTAAAAAAATAAAAATCCATTAGAAAAGCTATGTGTTTAATGATTCTAAGAGATCTCTACTCTCCCCACCCTAACATTTTTTATTACCATTAACTCAAAACCATCTACAATTTTTTGCAGAATGTCTGGTGATATATGATAAATGGCGCTGAATACTCCGATAACCAGGAATAATAGTGGTGTATAGCTGGCTAGAATCACAATTATTATGAACCAGAGAGCTAAATATAAATCCCCAAAAATGATGGCAGCTTCTACATAGATAGGAACCAGAGCCGTTAGTGAGCCTATGCCCACTATTATCATGTAAAAGCACCACAATAACTTACTAGGGAAATACATGGTGTTTTGAGCCCTTAATTCTCTTAAATTAGAATATTCTATAAGCCAATAAGGAAGAACTAAGATAATAACTAGCAGGGGAGCGTACTGCCTTATAAACTCATAAGCTACTAGATAAAATCTTAATGGGTCGCCGGATGAAACAATAGTGAATATTCTTACAATAAGCATCACTGGTCCGAACAAGATATAAGCATATTTAAAGATCGCTGGTTTGAAAAAACTTCTCCGTGTCTTCAAGATTACTAGTCTTGATACATGAAGTATTTTGGCTTCTAGAATTATTTCAAGGGCTAGAACGGGTGCTATAAAGTATCTCATGATGGGTATCGCTATGGTTCCAAGAAAAAGACCTAAGAGGAAGTACTTGGCTGAGTGCCAAGCCACTATACTGGAGACAATCATTATTGGATCTCCTACCCCAAAAATCCAGTGAATCACGAAGAATTCTAACGTATTCATACAAAAATATAGGGGGAGAGAAGTAAGGATGAGAGCCAATACTCTATAATATATCCGTATCTTGCCCATTTGCTCATACACCGAGTCTCTTTCTTATTTTCTCAAGAGCTGTCTTATAATTGGTAATTCCGAGTTTATCCAAAACTTCCTCACGTGGAATTCCATATTCGTCATAACCCATCTCTTGATAATATTTCTTCCTTAGCTCTACCACTTCGTTCCTATCTACTTTTTCACCCTTTGCTGGACCAGATGGCAATGGTTCATAGAATCTTGGAGGATTATCATCATGAATTCTTGGATCCCAGTAAACATCAGGACCTCCAAGTAGGATAAGTAGTCGCTGAAGATGAATTATTCTTAGCCCAATCTCGTTAATCCATTTTTCGCTTGTTATGTTCCAACCAGTTACTGTGTTGAGGAAATCCAACCTCTCTTCGAATCCGAGAACAAATGTTGTAAACGAACAAACTACCGCTGAATCATCAAATGCTGAGATAAGCTCTCCCCTAGCCGATCTAGCAGGTAACTCCTTAACAGCAGTTGACGTATGATCGCCCCCCTGCACCGATACCGCGTAGCTGATAGGCCCGGGGTAGTCTATTTTGCTCCTTATACCATGAGCACCCACAGCAATTCCCTTGACTTGTACAGCGTATTGAAGAACATCGGTATTCTTTATTTCACTTAATTTTATAGCCGCTCTATACGTGCCTTCGGCGAGAATAGCTCCTATACCTTTCCTCTCCACTATCAGTTTTATGAGAGAAGCAAAAGCATCCGCATCTCCCCATTTAAGTTCTATCCCATCCAGATCTTCTTTAGTCAGAATTCCCCTCTGATAAAGTTCTGCCGCAAAAGCTAGAACATTGCCAGTGTTTATAGCGTCTAAGCCGTATTCATCAACTAACCATGCGAGGTAAATTATTTTTTCCGCAGAGAATATTCCCAAATTAGTTCCCAAATAAGCTTGTAGTTCGTAATCAGGCATATCTGTGAGAGCTCCTTTATATTTTCCATATTTAATATATGAAAGCTTCATGCAAGTTACTGGGCACCCGTAATCACCCCAGAAATCCTTTACCCAATATTTGAATTCAAAATTAAGAACTCCTATCCTCTTATCATCATGATACTCCTCCTGCCAATTTCTGATAGGTTCTGCACTCTTCTCCGCACCAACAGTATACCCACCTGCACCCGTTCCCCAATATCTTAACGTACCTACCTTGAAAATACGCTCCCAAACAACTCTTAATAATTCTTTGAACCTCTCAAAATTTGCCACGGGAGGAAGCGGGCCAGTACCTTTCACAACAATTGCTTTTAAATTCTTAGCTCCCATAACAGCTCCATATCCTCCATAACCCGCAGCATGAGCCAGTTTTGACATAACAGCCGCTGTTCTGACCTTATTCTCTCCCGCTGGTCCAATATAAAGTATTGCTGGCTCTTTTGGAATTCCCCTAATTCCTTCCCTTCTCCTTAGTTCCGCATACACATTTCTCATTAATGCCTTAATCGTCTCGGTTCCCGTTAAGCCCCATAGTTTAGAAGCATCCCTTATCTCAATTGTATCGTCATATATAAATAGATATACGGGTGTATTTGCCTTACCTCTCACGATTATTCCATCATACCCTGCAGCTTTTAACTCAATACCTACTTCAGAAGAAATGGTAGATCCAACAACTCCATTGCTTTGAGGGGACTTGCCTGTAATACATATTTTCATTCCAGGGTAATAGCCAGTTAATGGTCCAGTTAATATGAGTAATAAGTTCTCTTCACCTAAAGGATCTATTTCATCCCACTTTGCTCCAAGTTCATTCCAAAGAATCCAAGTGCCTAACCCTCTACCCCCAAGAAATTTCTGATAGATGTCCTCTGGTAACTCTTTAATTCTTATCTTCTCATTTGATAAATCGATATCAATTAATCTTCCATGGAAACCATATGGCATATTTATAGCACCTCCTTATCACCGTATAAATTCTCCGCTAGCAACTTAGCTTTATATAAGGGATCAACAGCAAAAATTTTCCTGACTTTTCTTCGATCCATATGAATTAATCTTAAAGCCCCATAACCAGCTTCATTACAAACTTTCACGCACTCGGGATCACCACCGCACAAATCACATATCACGACATATTTTTTCCCCTTAGGTATTCTCGGAACATTGCCAGGACACGCTTTATAACATTCCCCACAACCAACGCACTTATCTTTATTTACAATAACAGCTCCTGTCCTCTCATCTATAGAAAGAGCCCCTTCAGGACAAGCTGATACACATGGATAATCGGGACACTGCACACAGCTATGCGGGATATTGATTCCTGGAAAGAATTCAAAAACCCTTATTCTAGAAGCTTCTGGCCATATGATACCTTCATGCTTAAGAGAACAAACAATTTCACATAATCTACAGCCGCTACATCTAAGCGGATCTACAAGGATCCATATATTCTCTGTACCACTCATAATTTCACCAATTAATTATGAATTTTGATACCGATAATACAGTCAAATACTTTAGAAAACACCTATTTAAGTCGGATATACATGTAATAAAAACATCATCAAAATAATTAGTTCCCAATTTTTAGGAATTTCAGAGCAAAATCAATATCTTAAATGAAACCGTAAACTTATGATAAGTTGAGAATATAAAGGGATGTATGCACATTCTTAGTATCAGCAAGAAATTAGGAAAGCTATGTTTTAGATGACAATTTAAATTACAGAGAAAATGGGGGGAATCTAAGCCGTATAGAGACGTTTTCTAGATTGTCCTAGCTGAGCCTTTGATTTTTCGTTCTCGTCTAAGCTTAACGGTTGCGCGCATTAATTCCACCATTCTGTTAGCGAGTTGATCTACGAGTTCTATTGCTCTTCTGTCATGTCTTATTTCACCCTTCTCAAAAGCGAAACCGGTCACTCCTCTGAATCCTAGAATCATTTCATGCTTTAACATGAAGGCGTGAATCGCCGAGATTGCGAGTTCTGAACCATATCCTCTGCCAACGACCATTGCGCCACCAACAATGTTTCTTAATAGTCCCCTTAAACACCAAGTTCGGTCAATGAAGAGTTTAACACAGGTAGATACATTATTAAAGTAAACTGGGGAAGCAACTATTAGCCCATCAGCTTCAATGAGACGGGGGATAAGAATATTTGTCATATCATCCTTAATAGTACAAAATCCCCTGCTCTTGAGACATAACCTACAAGATTTACAGGGGTTTATCCTCATCCGACATAAGTTAAATACCTCCACACGGACCCCCAATTCATCTAATCGCTTCGTGATCTCTTTGACTAAGAATTCGGTATTCCCTCCTTCACGGGGGCTGCCCCAAACACATACAACAAAGAATTTCATCTTCTTCCCCCATGGTTATGCCATTAAAATCATATGAATTCGTTTTGTCAAAAATTTCTACTATCGCTTTGGCGTTATTTTTTACGGTGAGGGGCGGGCTGTAATAGAATATTACTGAGCCAGCGGGAGGAGCAACGAGGCCCGCTCCATGAGAAGATATATAGAATGGGAAACCTTAAAACTCTTAGCCATGATTCTCCACGCAATACATAGGCGAGCGTATCCAAAATACAGCAAACATAGTCAAAGAAAAATTTTAATAATGGTTATGACTAATCTCCTTCTACCCGTCCTCAATTTTTCTGGTACTATCTCCTATGAATATTTTATTTATACTTTTGATCTTTATTCCTTATGAGTTTGTTTTGGTGAGATAAATGAGTGAGGAAGAACTATATGACGTTAGCGAATTCTGGAAGTTTAAAATGCGTGTTGGGCTTGTGAAAAGTGCTGAGAGAATTCCTAAATCACGAAAATTAATCAAATTGCTTGTTGATTTTGGAGACGAGGAACGAGTCATTGTAGCAGGTATCGGTGATCAATACACTCCAGAAGACCTTTTAGGCAAGAAAATGATCTTTGTGGTTAATCTTAAACCCAAGAAGTTAATGGGTATCGAGAGCCAAGGAATGCTCATTGTAGCTGAGGATGAGAAAACTGGTAAGGTATATCTCATTACATTAAGTGAGGAAGTACCGGTGGGCATCAAGGTCTGGTGAGTCGGAGGGGATGGATCATTGAATAGACCAGTCATCATTGTACACGGTGGTGCATGGGATATACCAGATGAGTTTGTTGATGCGCATATTAAGGGCTGTGAGAGAGCGGTATTGGCTGGATGGGATATCTTAAAGAATGGTGGGTCCGCTCTTGATGCTGTGGAAGAGGCTATCAAAGTTATGGAGGATGATCCTACTTTTGATGCTGGTATAGGATCTTTCTTGAATGAGGAGGGATTTGTTGAGCTTGATGCATTAATAATGGATGGGGCCTCCCTAAATGCTGGAGCTGTAGCGGGTGTTAGGAGGATAAAAAATCCAATATCCTTAGCCAGAAAAGTTCTTGAGTTGACAAGTCATATCCTCCTAATAGGAGAGGGTGCCGAGAAATTTGCCAAGAAGATAGGTTTTACACTTATTGATCCGAAAGACTTAATTATTGAGAGAGAGCTTAAAAGATGGCTCATGATCAAGGAGAAAAAGCTTAAACCCCAAGACTTTTTCTCGGGACGAGAAACTGTTGGTGCAGTAGCTCTAGATGTGAATGGAAATATAGCCGCAGGGGTTTCAACAGGAGGAATCCCTTTCAAAATGCCTGGTAGAGTGGGTGATACACCTATAATTGGTGCGGGAGCTTATGCTGATAATTCATATGGTGGAGTGGCAGCTACTGGTTATGGAGAAGCTATAATGAGGGTTCTTTTGTCAAAAACAGTTATTGACTACTTATCCAGAGGCTTTTCGGTATCTGAGGCCGCTAAGAAGGCTTTAGAATTAATGTATAGGAAGACTGGTGGGCGGGGAGGAATCATTGTTATTGATAAGAATGGAAATATAGGATATTATCACACAACTACTAGAATGGCCTTTGCTTATGTAATTAATGGTCGCTTAAGGAGCGGTATAAAAGTGACTTAAAGATCATTTCATCATTTTTTGTACAAGTGAGTCTATTCCTATACCTATTATCATGGCGAGTTCGATTAGCTTATAAGCCTCTAAAATATTCTTCGTTTTAAAAACAACTGTTAATCCATCCACTCGCTCGGCTCCAGGTATCATCTCCACGATATCAGCGGTATCAGTGGAGTAAAATCCTAACTCAAGAATTATATTATCCTCGATTCTCAGCGGCTTTATCTTCCTTTCACGAACTTTTTTAATTGCCCTTATTGCTGCTTCTTTGAGCTCTCTCTTTATACTTTTCAGAGTTTTTGTTTTAGCTGACCATCTTGTAATGCCCTGCTTTGTTATTACCACCTCTATCCCTGGTATAGCGGTTTTTGCTTCCCTACAGATCGCAGCATCTCCTGAGAGCAGAGAAACAGGGATGTTATAAAATCCAGCTAGCAAAGCGTTTAGATAAAACTCGCTGGTCTCTTTCTGGTTAATTTTTATGTATCTGAAGATCCTACCAGCTATTGTATGATCCATTATAGCACCTCTTGTACCCTTCCTCGCATGATACCCAATGAAAAAGGCTGTATCATACCCCTCCCATATCCCATGCATCATGCAGATGGGCCGAGGAAAACCACTAACTACCTCCACATTCTCTGGAAGATCTTCTATCAGGATGTTTGTCATTCCCCCATGCGAATCCGCCACGGTTATTTTTGTTGCTCCCGCCTCCCTCGCACCCTCAATAACCGCTAATACTTCTTCAGTTAACCATTTTCTAAAACGTTCATATTCCTTAGAACCAGATAATACATGACTTAAACTAACTACTCCCCCAATACCCTCCATATCGACGGATATGTATACTTTCATATTAATCTTCCTCCGTCTCCTCGTAAATAAGACCAATTCTAGATAATTTTTCCTCGTAATATTCAATGAGTTTTCCCAACAATTCTACTTTGGTATAAATATTCGTTACCCTGTTCACTATAATATCCTCAGCTAAATCTAGCCAGTTTTGGTTAAGCGCGAGATAAATCAATTCTTCATATACTCTATTCCTTACATCTTCGTCTTCCTCCTCCTCAGCTCTTTCTAGTACCCTAAAGAATAAATCTCTTTTTGTTTTTTCATCACAAAGAACCATAATGTATTCGAGAGCATCCAATAAGATCTCAATATCACTTATTTCTTGGCTCTCAAGCTTATCAATAGTATTAAGGATCATTGAGACCACTTCCTGAGCCTTATCTATGGCGCGCATATCAATGAGCTCCCCAATAATGTGAAGAAGACCAATTAGCACAACTTCGGGATCCTCTTCGCTTTGAAGGCTTTTTATTCCCTCATCGAGAACATCGAATGCTAAATCAATATAGCCCATTCTCCGTAAAGCATTAGCCACATATACGATCTCTAATATTCTCTCATGCGATTCTTGAATATTGAGAGCCACCCTTAACGCATCGACAAGAGCTTCTCTGGCTTCCTCTCGCAAGCCAATTTTATCTAAATAGCTAGCAAGCTTTCTCAATAATCGAGCCCTTTCAGAGGGGTCTTCCACACCATGACTACTTCTAATGCACTCCCTAATGATCTCCACAATTTTATCAATAATATTAATTGACAATTCTTCTCCCCCATTAGAGAGTCTATATACCCTCAAAATACTGCATCATAACGAATAAATCTCTTTATCCATACAGAATATGAGAATTCTTAAAGCATTCATAAGAAAAAAATATCCAAAGAACTGCGGGATAGATAGAAAAGGGTTAATCATATTATTATAAAAGATTGATGAATAATATGAGAAAAATAAAAACATGGATAATGAAAGGAAGGAATAACGACTTACTTTCGCCTCGCAATACCTAAATATTCCGCAAGTACTTCTCTTACAGCCTCCTCTCTTGTTGGTGCTGGGTACTCGTACTTGCCTTTCTTGATCGCTTTCATTAGCCGGATTACCTCCCTGACTTCGATTGGCAGTCTGATCCATGAGTAGTACCAGTAGCCAGCAAAGCCTATGGCTGCGAAAATGGCTAGAAAGATCGGATAGATAACGAGATTCGGATAACGCCTACCAGCAATAACAGTACTACCACCAAGATAATCAACCCGGGCTCCCATCTCAGTCGTACCGGAGATCTCCGAAATCGCATAAGCCTTGGATGTGTATCCTTTTCTCTGGATCTCATCTACTCTTATTCTAATAGTATAATCTCCCGGCTCTATATCTGTCCAATCAATATAAGCCACGTAGACTCCTGGGTTGTCCTCCAGCTCTTTTGCTTCAATTTCCAGTATTAGAGATTCTCCTCGCATCACTTGAACAAATACCTTAGCACCACTTATGGGTGTGCCTGTCTCCTTTTCTCTTAGAACGACCTCTACTCTAGTAGTAGCAGTTCCGCTCACAGGATTCTTAAGCACTTTCGTTGAGGTTCTTATGCCAACTTCCACATTCACAGGATTTACTCGCACCGTTGCATTTACGGGGTATAATGCATAATGAGGCCTATTGAATATCAGATAAATCATGTACGTAGTAGTGTTTAGTAGACCACTTCTAACCATTATTATATAAGTTCCATCTCCAAGCTCCACAAAAACTATCGCATCCCCGACATCTGTAACCTCTCCTCCCACATAAACCAGCAATACTGGCACAAGACCTTCTATACCAGATTGATTAATCGCATTAATCACTGTAATTGTGAAATTAAGATCATCACCCCATGTAGCATCAGCAATGGATGGAGCAACCGAAATTACCGTCGGAATCGGTTTAACCGTCACATAAATAACTACTACCGCCTCATCATGATAAGACTTCGCAAACGCAATCGTGATCGCATAAATGTGACCATCAGCGAGCTTTGAGGCATCAATACGTACGAGATAATAGCCCTGGCCAAGAATCACCTCGACCCCAGCACTGACCACGGTATTATTAGTCGTATCTAGAATGGTCACGTTAGGAGACGTCTCTATGAAGACATCATCTCTAGACCTATTATAATAGGCCTTCGACTCAGCAGACTCTCCCCAGTACAATGTGACGTTTTGCGGCTGGGCATACGCATATGTCTTAACCAAAGTAATGGTCAACGTTATTATTATTGTCTGGGAGACATAATGAGGCTTCTCTAACCTTATGGTAATCGTATACGTTCCAGGAGTCAGATGCATGGCGATAGTGTTTATCTCTAATCGATAAACGCCCGTAGCAATTCTGGTCAGAGAACCGGTTAGAGACCAAGATTCATTAGCTATTGTGAAAGAGGCCGTATCAGCATCTATACCGGCTCCTGTCCTTGAGTCGTTATAGGTTATTTTTACTGTGCTATTCAAACCCCACTCTATAGTCTCTGTCATCTTCGAAGCTTGCGCCACGGTCGGAATCGGTTTAACAGTTAGTGAAATGTAAAGTGTGGCAGGTTCATAATGCTGTTTTGCTAGGGTTACTGTGATTACATAGCTTCCCTCTACTCCTAATTCTCCAGCTGGAAGATCTAATAGGTATGTACCATTTTTCATGTCTGTTAAGTTAGTCGTTATTGAAGGCATTCCCTCCTCCACACCTACAATTGTGCATGAAACCGTCGCTCCTATAATGTATCCCTCAAAATCTTCATCATAATAGGTTACTCTTAACCTAATTTGTTCATCATAGTATACGGTTATCTTAGTATCACTAGGCTCTGCAGTCGTTTTTCTGAGATTGATGACAAGAGTAATCGTGACAGTATGGTTCTCATAATTCTTCTTTCCTGCGAAGACTTCAATGATATATGATCCTTCACTTATAGAGGAGAGATCAATAGTTGCGATCCATTGGTTATTTTGAAAACTCATTGGGAATTCACTAATAATTACTTCTCCGGTTAATGCATTCTTTAACTTGTACTTTACCTCAGCATCTCTTATCGGCTCAGAGAATCTTTCGTCAATATACTGAACCGCTAAGATATACGATTCTTGCCATGGTATCTCTACATAGCTATTGTAATAGATGCTCGTTGGTCTTTGATTAATTACTAGTGTGAATGATTTTTCTATAATCTCATAATTTTGCTTTGACGCCTGGATTACTAAGAGATATGAGCCAGCATCTAGAGATGTCAAAATATCCCTGATTGTGATACTATAGTATCCATCCCCCTGATCATTAAGGGTCAGAGTTATTGTTGTTGGACCATAAATAATGGCCTCTACAGTTGCTCCTGAAATGCCCACACCAAGGATACTATCTGTTAGATACGCTCTAATGCTTAGAGACTCGTTCCAGTAAATGACAGGACCTGGTGGATTAAATGTTACATCTAAGGATACTAATCTATTCTTTACACTAAGGCCAATAGTTATTGGAGGCGGTTTTTGAAGCGTAGTGTCTTCAGGAGTAGCATTAACGAGGATAGTGTAGCTAGCTCCTCCCCTTAGATACGTTGTATTAACACTGAATTCGAATCCTCCAGTCGATATAGGCGTCGCGGTGCCCTGTAACTCCGCTTTCTCACTCGAATTCAGAACATACCAATATACTGTTCCATTTACACCTTCTCCGGTATCCGTTCTGGTTAGGTTTACCCGAATCGTAATCGTCTCCATCCAATATACTTCATAGAAGGTTAACGATTGGAATAGGGAAAGCTTTGTAGCTGGCGATACGGTCAGGATATCTTGGTCAACTAAGTAATATACAACTCCAGTTGGTAATGAAATAGTAACATTAACGCTTGGACCCGCTACTTTATACTGCGAAGCCAAAGAGCTATCATTGAAAATGGTGATATTATCCCATCTTTCTGGAGACGTTTTCGTGGCATTAAATGCTATGGTCCAATCACCAGTCTTAATGTATATATCAATCCATCCAGTTAGATTTGTGGTGACATCTATAAATATATCCGAATTATTCATCACTAACCTGGCGTTAGAAATATACTGTTTTGATCCAGCTAATGTCTCATTTGTCAAAGCTTGAAGCCTAAATCTGATAATTCCAGTGAACGTAATAGTAACTTGGCTTGAGAGAGTACTGTACGGTTCATTACTATAATCCATCGTAATTGATTCGTTATACGTTAATCCTGCGCTGGATAAGGTAGCGTTTATTATGTAAGAATATCTTATAGCATCCACTACAGCTATTCCAGATGAGTTCGTCGATAAG
>JAHKLG010000220.1 GCA_029856625.1 Candidatus Njordarchaeota archaeon
CAGCAGAGAGAAATCGACTATACGATGATAGAATACGACGGAACAGAAAACAAATCGAAGCTTGGAGGGAACGCCATGGTAGCCACCTCTTGGGCTGTGGCTAAAGCCGCTGCAAACGCCTTATCGCTTCCACTCTACCGTTATATAGGAGGAGTGAATTCCTACATACTTCCTGTACCGATGTTCCTTTACGTTTGCGGAGGGAAACTTGCAGCGACCGACCTCGACTTTCAAGAGTTTAGCGTGATGCCGATAGGCGCTAAAACTTTCGCTGAGGCGATGCGTATGGGCTCTGAGGTTTACCATACTTTAGGTAGATTGCTGGCTAAAAAGTATGGTAAATACTCTTTAAACACCGGAGATGAAGGTTCCTACTCTCCACCGAGAGTGAGTGACCCTAGGGAGATCTTCGAAGTCATATTGGAGGCTATCGAAGAGGAAGGGTATAGTAACGACTTTATACTGGCAAGCGACGCTGCCTCAACCCACATGTATAACGAGAGGACAGGTAAGTACAGATACCGAGGAAAGGAGATTTCTCGCGAGGAGCTGATGGATCTATATGAGGATTTAGTCAAGACCTATCCGCTTAGGTCGATAGAGGACCCACTACACGAAGACGATTTCGAGGGACACGCAGAGCTCACAAAAAGGCTTAGAATACAGATAGTCGGAGACGACCTCTTCGCCTCGAACGTCAAACGTCTCGAAGAAGGTATTAAGGTAGGGGCGGCAAACGCGGTGCTTTTGAAGGTTAACCAGATAGGAACTTTAACCGAAGCTCTGGAAACGGCATCCTACGCAAACAGAAACAGGTACAGCGTCCTAGTCTCTGAGAGATCCGGGCAGACAGAGGATACTTGGCTTGCCGACCTAACGGTGGCGATCAACGCTGGACAGATAAAGAACGGAGCGCCTACAAGAAGTGAGAGGGTAGCCCAGTTCAACCAACTACTCAGGATAGAAGAAGAGCTAGGTGAAACTGCAAAATATGCTGGAAGAAACTATAGGATTCCACTCTAACGTTTTAAGAGGCATAAGCAGGCTTAATCCTGCAGAGACTTCTAAACCGAAAAAGGTTTTCTACTTTAACTATTAAGAAAACGACTGTGAAGCCCAGCGGTCTAAAGGAGGTCTACAAATCGAAACCTACTGAAGTAGAACCTCCTACGATCGACTGCCAGATATTTGAAAAAGGCTTATATCCCAGATTACTACCGATCACAATAGAGTATAGGGAGGGGCGAAGTCAAGCATATACTCGGTGAGGGATTTCTTCCGTTTGACGCACCTCGAGAAGATTAGATATAAACCTATCTCAGTCAAGAAAATTCTAAGAGAGATGAAGGATATATCGGAAGTTATGATCGACTTAGCATACTCGGCAGCCCTCTTCAACAACGCAGACCTTGCTAGGGAGGTTATGGAGCTCGAAGAACGCGTCGACACCTTATCTTACCTTCTGAACATGAACGCCATGATTGCCGCGCGGGATGCTGGAGACGCCGAAGCTCTTATAAGCATACTGACCGTGGCGGCGGCTACCAACGAGATATCCGACGCGGCGGCAGATATAGCGAAGCTAGTTCTTCTCGAGATAGGCATTCACCCGATAGTTAGAGAGGCTTTCCGCAGGATAGAGGAGCAGCTGATAAGGGTTGTAGTTAAGCCTGGGTCGAAGCTAGTCAACAAGAAGATAGGTGACCTAGACCTAGCGGCGCAGATCGGAGTCGACATAATAGCCATCAGGCGGGTTAAAAAGTGGATTATAGACCCGAAAGACGATGAGGTGATACGTGAGAATGACGTTCTCATAGCCCGTGGAGCTCCTATGGGAATCGAGAAACTGCGAGCGATGGCTGAGGGAAAAGAGGTGGTGATCGAAGAGTGAGAGGTGAAGGCTCAGCTAGTAAAAAGAGGGTGTTCGAGAAGATAACCGAGGAGCTAATAGAGCTGAAGAATACTTCGGAACTCATGATAGACTTAGCTTACTCGGCATTATTGTTGAACAGCGTCGAGCTGGCTGAAGAGGTTGAGATGCTCGAAGAGAAGATGGATAAGCTTCATACGGACTTCGAGCTCAGGATTCTATCTAGCAACTTTAAGCCTGAAGAGGCGAAGGAGTTTCTTGGGTTGATGCGTATAGGCTCAGTAACTGAAAGGATAGCCGACGCGGCGGAGAAGATCTCAAGTCTAGTGTTGAGGGGGTTGAAGTCGCATCCGGTCATGAACCTCGTGATAGAGGAAGCTGAAGAAACGGTCGTCCGAGCTAAGGTCTCGGAGGAGGCGCCGCCGTTAGGTAAGACCATAAAGGAGGCGCGGATAAACGAAAGAACGGGGATGTGGATATTAGCCATAAGGAGGAATAACCGGTGGATACGGCCGAAGTCGACGACTAGGATCAAGGCAGGTGACGTGTTGATAGCCTCCGGATACACGGAGGGAGAGGAGGACTTCCTCCATCTGGTTTCCGGAGCTTAAGGTAAAAGTGTTAAAGCAACCAGTAAGCATAGGGTAGTTACGGCATCCGCTATAGAACTTTCGATCGGAACCGTAAAGTTGTCTGGGTCTAAACCATATTTGTACGTCACGATCGATATGAAATGTACTATGGCGACTATGAGAGGAGTGGCCATTAAGTTTGTTGCTAAGAGTTGGAGTGAGAGGTGAACGTAACC
>JAHKLG010000221.1 GCA_029856625.1 Candidatus Njordarchaeota archaeon
ATAAATGGGTACTCTGGAGGCGGTAATACCTTGAGAGGCTTTGGAAAGGAATTAAGACCCATTTTCTCTGCCGTAGTACTCTTAAACTCTATCTTACCACTAGGAGTTTGATATTCACTAAATAATTATAAAACCGAAAAATTGGGACTGTTAACAAATCCTTTTTGATAAAACGAGAAAAACGTAGATTTTAATATGGATTTATAGGGTATATCATTGTAGGGTATAATGTTATACCCTATAAGGCTATACCCTATAGGTGATATACTTGGTTGAGATCATTATTGATCGCGAGAGAGAAATCAATATGATAGAGTCTGGGATAAGAGTTGGGCTTAAAATATTGTTGAAAGGTCTTAGGGGTGTTGGCAAAACTACATTACTGAAGTATTTTGTGGAGAAGTACAATGGTTTATACGTTAATTGTCAAAAAATTTTAAGGCCAGAACACTTGCTAGAAATTATTGGTAACGAAGGTAATTATGTGGATGCTTACGAGGCTCTAGAAAAGTTTTTTGAGATAGCATGTAACAAATATTATCTAATTGCACTTGATGAATTTACTGATTTATTGGTAAGATTAGGAAATTTTAAACCATATAGAGGGACTGGAGGAACAAGTGCTGTAGCCTCACATTTAAGAGCAATACTAGAAGAAGTAAAGAAACCAATTATTTTCTCGACAACCTCTATAAAAACTTTATACGATGTGGCTGGAGAGTACTCAAAACCGCTCGCTAGATCATTTGACATGATAATTCATGTACACCCATTATCAATGGAGGATGCATTAAAATTAATAGATAAACTCTGCAGTGAGAAAGGGATAAAATGTACATATGATGCAAAATTAAGAATAGCTGAAATGTCTGGTGGGAACCCCGCTTATATAAAAGCCATAATAAATGGATTAAGGGGAGAAAAAATAGATATAAATTCGGTAAATGAAACAGTTAATGCATTGCTTAGAGAAGGATACTTTAACCTATTATTTCAGGGAATTGAAAGAGAGATATCTATTAGTGAACTGGAGGTACTATACATTATTTCTAGGGGATATACAAGATACTCAGAGATCGAGAAGAGAGGCAGAGGAATCAACATAAATCAAGCATTATCACTATTAATACAGAGAGGGTTTATAACAAAGATAAAAATCAATAGGGAATCTCATTATGTAATAAACGATAAAACAATGGCCTTGTGGCTGGCCACAGAACCATACCCAGGACTAGAAGCATTATCATTCGAAACAGCAAGGATAATGCACGCTGCCTTCGAAAGCCTAGTTAGAGAATTATTTATGCAGATTCAAAAAACAATTGAAGTAAAGGATATAACGGGGAAAAAACTACTTATTTACCCAGTGAAAAAAGTTTACAGGTATAGAGGAAAATTAGGTGAAATAGACGCAATAATCGTAACTAAACAAGGCACCATTGTGTGTGAAATATATTTCGGAGAGAAGTGTCCACCCGAAAAGATTCAACAATTAGAAAGAAACGTTGCAATAGCGGAGAAAATGGGAGAAAGTATATATGCGGCGGCACTAATATCTTATTTCGGTTTTCAAAATGAGACAATAGAAAGAGCAAAGCAAAGTCCCGCAATGCAAATAATTTACTTACTTGATAAAAATTCACTGTGGCAAATATCAAAAGCTATAGGATACAGATTATTATAAATAAAGATGAGTAAAAAGAGCGGAATAAGATTTCTCGCTTATAAGACGCTTTTGCGTGACCGATTTTTTTCGTTTTGACTTTCAATTATCGGAATGAGAACTTTTTAGAAAAGTCATTCACAAATATCTATATTTTGATGACTATTATATTTAGAAATTGATATGTAGTCTTCTTAAAAAAAGAAGAAAAGTTGAGGAAAATTCCTATTTACGTCTAACCATTGCTATTGTTGCTATTATTACCGCTAAGATAGCAATTAATAGTACAAATAGGAGACGTCTTGGTGAAGGAAGGGTAACCTCTTCCTCCCCTGGTCCGGGGGACGGAGGTAGTATCGTAGAAATCACAGTAATAACTGCTTGAGTAAATGTTTCTACTGGCTGAGACTCTGCAGTCTCCTGAAGCATCCTTATCGATTTGGAATACATTATGAAGACTTCAGATTCTCCCTCTCTTTCCTCCCTTCCACCAGCTGGTTGCTCCTCCTCCAACATCTCATAGGGCCCAAAGTCATAGAGGATTACTGCTGGATTTGACAGAAGTTCGAATGTTGTATTCCTTAGCGTAACATTAAGCTGATATTCAATGATCACTGATTCATTAATGCCAAGCTCTATGGGATAACGTTCAGTACCTATTACCACGTACATCATGTCTATCTTCTCGTTAGTATGAACATGCACGGCGGTAAATGTCTCGTTATTAACTTTTACACTTCCCTCAATGAATGCTACTTGAGACATATTCCAGTAATCAACCACATGGATTATCCTTGTTGGGTAATCACCAACATTCGTAATGTTTAGTCTCACAGTAATTACTCCGGTCTCATTATCAACCTCTAATGTCTTATTAACAGTGAGCTCAGCATGCGGCAATGGGTATCTAAAGATGTTTCCTCTTGCAATGTAGGGTGGAAGAACGAACATTGAGATTAAGTTAGAAGTAATCATTATTTGGAATTCCTCAACAGTAT
>JAHKLG010000222.1 GCA_029856625.1 Candidatus Njordarchaeota archaeon
CTGGCTCTGGGGAATTGATTAAGAAACACATGCCCAATAAGGTGAAACCTTTCTCTCCAGATGAATGGCAAGATGTGGCCGTCCAAGCAACAATAATATTTAATAAGTATTATTGGTTCCCAGCATACACATTGATCATTGGATTACCTGGAGAAACCGAGGACGATTGCTGGGACACGGTTAGATTACTAGACAGATTAGAAAAAGAAGTTCCTAGAATAGTAGGGAAAGCAAAAACACATTTTATTACTGCACCATTATCCTTTGTACCACTAGCAGCGCTCAAAAAAGAGAAAATACTCGCTATAGGTGAAGAAATGAATGAGGCTAGATTCTGCGTGATCTATAGGGCATGGAGAATAATAGTTAGAGAAATCTATAGAAGCTTACACTGGCTTGTAGATCAACCACCTCACATAAAATTAATGATTGATGCCATTGCAATGATAGGAGGAAAACTAATACTCAGCCGACTCGAGAAATTTGGAAAGGAAAAAGGATATAGAATAGAAAAGTGCCTTTATTGTAAATAGATCCTACATTCTTAGCGAATTCTTTTAGTATCTAAATCATTATAAGCATCTCTAAGCACTTTAATCATCTTTTTAAAACCTATCTTCTTAACTTACTTCCATAGGATCTTTTCCTCGATTCTCTATTGGGGATTCTCAAATTTTCATGAAATTGCAGAATATAAGACGTTAGGAGGATATAGACGAGAAAATGAGAGAAAACCAAAGAGTTTGAGGGGAGCTTAAGAAACAAAGAATAGAGCTCATAGAAGAGTATTGAAAATATAGGGAAAGGCTCTTAGTAGCAAGTATTAAAAGTGTTATGATTTAGAATCTGATTGCGTACTTTCCTTTTACTAATGCTCTTACTGCTAGGTTTATTGTTAGAACTATTATCATTAGGAGGAGAGCCGCTCCCCATGCTTTTAGGTGCCAGTCTGGGTATGGTGATAATGCGTATCTGAATATTAGTAGTGGTAGGGCGTCTACTGGATCGAATATCGATGTTACGTGGTGGGGATTTCCGAATGCTGTGAATAGTAGTGGTGCTGCTTCTCCGAATACCCTGGCCATTGCTAATAGTGCTCCCATTAGTATTCTTCCCTTAGCAGCTCCTAAGACTATATGTAGTGTTACTTTCCATCTCGGTATTCCTAGGGCTAGTCCTGCTTCTCTTATATCATTTGGTACTCCTCTTATCGCTTCTTCTGAGGTTCTTATTATGTATGGAATTGCTAGGAGGCTTAGTGCAAACGTTCCTGCTATTGCTGAGAATCCGAAGTAAAGGACTATTAGTGTATAGGCCATTAAGCCCGCCACTATTGATGGTAGTCCAGATAAGGCATTAACTAGTGTTCTTAATATCTCTGCATACTTTCCCCTCCCATACTCAGCTAAATATGTTCCGACAGCTAATCCTATTGGAAAGCTAAGACCCATTGTTAATGTTACAAGTACTATTGAACCTTCTATTGCGTTCGCTATTCCTCCTCCTGGAACTCCAGCTGGTTTTGGTGTTTCAACAAAGAATTTTATGCTTATTGCTTCTGCCCCGTTTCTTATTACCATAATTACTATATGCACAAGAGGCAGTAGGATTATGGCTATAGCTATTATCGAGGTTATTGTGAATATTTTGTCTATTATTGCTCTTTTTCTCATCTCTGAGCCCTCCTAATAATGATATAGCCCACAATATTCACTATTAGCGAAATAATCATTAGAACCAGTCCTAAGGCTATTAATGAAGATGAATACAGAGGATCAGTGGCTTCTAAGAATTCATTAGCTATTACTGATGCCAGAGTATAACCCGGTGAGAGCAGAGATAATGTGATATTTGGTTTATTTCCTATGACCATCGTCACCGCCAGCGTTTCTCCTAGAGCCCTTCCATATGCTAAGATTACGCCTGCCATCATTGCTCTTCTAGAATATGGAATAACCACATGTCGGGCTACCTCGTATCTTGTTGCTCCAAGAGCGTATAATGCATCCTTTAAGTCTCTTGGAACGCTCAAAAAAGCTTCCCTAAAGATTGATACTTGTATCGGTGTTATCATAAATATCAGCACAAGGGTTGCAGCTAGGTAGCTGAATCCATACGTTGCTCCCGAGAATAAGGGAATGAAGGATAATGGTTTTAGAGCAGGATATATCACGTCCCTTATTAATGGAATCAGATAGAATATCCCCCATAACCCAATGACAACACTTGGTATTGCCGCTATTAGATCAACTAGCGCCGAAATGTATTCCGCTATCCATCTAGGAACGATCTCTGTTAACGCGTAAGCCACTAGTACGCTTATTATGTATGAGACTATAAGGGCGAGAGAAGCTGTATAAAATGTGCCAAATATGAATGGGAGAGCTGAAAACTCTCTCTTTATTGGATCCCAAATATTTCTTATGAAGAATTCTATCCCAAAAATCCTCAGGGCTAATAATGAGTTGCTAAATAGTTCTAAAAATACTAATATTATGACGAATAATACTAATACTGAGACACTAAGTAAATAGTATCTAAAAAGATCATCTCCCTTGATTTTACGCAACATACGCCACCTAAGAATACTCCTATTTTTATCCCGAGGTTTTAAAGAGCATAGATGAAATAGAGGATGTAAACTTTAGGCAAAGAGA
>JAHKLG010000223.1 GCA_029856625.1 Candidatus Njordarchaeota archaeon
CTGATGCCCTAAGTCTAAGACTATTTATTCTGCTGTCAAGCACTTCTAGCTCCGTATTTGTTGCTGAGAGCTTCTCAGCAATTATACTATCTGCTATGAGATTGGATAGTACTAGTTTTGCTTCACCTATTAACGGGGTATTAGATATCCTTATCGATGATAGAGTAGCCTCCAGGTATATCGAGTAAAGATAAGTATTTCTCATAAAGAGATAGCTTGAAGCATTTAGTTCGAGAACACTAATGTTTCTAGACGGCACCTCTAATGAAATGGATTCGCCCTCTACCACTAAATAGAGTCTTCCAATCAACGAGTTTTCCACAAAAGCATGGGCTTCGGGAAAAACTTCTAAGTAACCATAGACAATAGAATCCTTAACATTTATTGATGCTCTCTCAGCCGCCCCTACAGTCATCAAGCTAGAATTCACTAATGACACATTAGCGTTACCTGTAGCTAACACCATCCAATTGATTATCCAAGAAGAAGTAATATCCAGTATTATGCTTTCCAGGGGCGTGGTATAATTTAAAATCGCTTTTCCATAGTAAGAGGGACGAAGAGTGAGCTCCAGATCTCCGCTAGAGAAGAATAATGTTAGAACAAATCTGGAATTATTAATAATGATTCTGGAGTTCCAAATCTCTAGATTAGCGAATGAGCAGTTCATGATTGTTCCTAAACTATTTACAATCAGCGTATAATTTGTTCCAGTAACCCTAAACATTTCAAATCTAGAGCCAATTAGCTGTAGAATATCCACCACTAACGAGTATCCGATAGTCACATTAGAATCCATTGCTGCAAAAATCATTAGCTGGGAATTAGTAATAGTGACTGAGGAATTAACAGTGATAAGATACCATGTCACATCACTATTCTCGATTAATAGCTCCCAGCTAACATTTTCTACTCCTATATCTTCCTCCGTCAAAGAAGCATAATGACCAGCTTTAAGTTCAAAACCAACACCTCTCACATCATATAATTCCAGCCAGAGGCCCACAATCGAATTCATTGCATGAACTCTGGAATAGTCAAATGGGGCTAATGCATCAATTATTGATCTCTCCACGTCAATTGATGAGTTCATAAATGCGATTACCTGGGAGCTCTTTACCAATGCAAGCTTAATACTCGCGTTTCCGAGAGCTGTAACAGAATTCACTGTTGATTTCAAGATCTCGGCAATAGAAGAACCAGAAACTACTACTTCTGTAATGAAGGATAATTCTGCCCTACAAGTACTCTTATGCGTAACTCTAAGTAAGCCTATATAAGACTTCTCAACGCTGATTAATGAGGAGGAGTATCCAAAGAACCAGTAAACTTGAGAATTGATAACACTAATCTGGGAATTATACGATATAACATCCCATCCAATAACAACCGAGTTCCGGATAATTATTGACCATGTATTGTTAAGTTCTAAGTACTCTAAATAACCAGCTACCAACCCAATTATGGTTATGTTCTCGTTTCTAAAGACAAGTTCGGGCCATATAGATGATGACTCAGCGTATAAAGTGACTCTATTCTGAATCCTAATCGCATAGCTTATGGAGGTGTTATATAAATAAATACTTGAGGAATTCCAAGCAAAAACTATTCCGAGTCTAGAATCTCTCAGCTCAAGAATCGTTTCATCAAATATTTCTAGGAGAACATCTATAGCATTAATCATCGTTACACGAGCTTCGCCAGTGATTATCGTGTGGTATGTTTCAACATTATTCATTTCTGCTGAGGAGTTCCATAATTTGATATCACGGCAAACCATATTATTAACAATGAGGTCACTATTTACTAGTGATAAATACGTTACATGCGAGTCTGAGAGAGCACTCGTAGAGTTCGCTCCTCGGAAGTAATAAACTACGGATTCTTCCATAATGAGCCTAGAGTTAGCTAGGTTTATCCAGCTCACATTAGAGTTTCCTATAATTATTGATGAATTATTGATATTAAGAACACAAACTTCAGAGTCCGTTACTTCTAGATCTTTGCTCGCCGAGATAACAAGATGCCAAGCCGTAATAAGGGAGTTCTCAATGCTCAATACGGAATCAAAACCAGTGATATTCGCATCTGTGAGGTTCAAGAACCCTATCCGTCCTCTTCTCAGCTCTAATTCCCCACTAACATTTTCAAGAAAGATTTCTACACCTACATCTGAGTTCTCTATATCCACGATAGATGAGTTCTTGATGATTATTTTTCCTATCTTAGAGCCTTCTATTCGAGTCTCCGCATTACTAATGTAGATAGCAGATAAGATAGAGCTAGTAATGTTCACACTCGCTTCAGATATGTTCAAAACTATTAAGAGGTAAGAATTATTAGCCGCAAAAGCATAGCCGAGAGTGCTCGAGAAGTTCATATAAGTTATTAAACCTTCATTCACTGAGATTTCAGCATCATGTGTCATGGAAAAAGCTGCTTGAATCGATGAATTAATAGCTATGATCCTTGCTGTTGTGCTATGCATTATTACTCGAGCAACATAAGAATTTACAAGCTCTAAGATCGCATCACCGTATAGCTCTATTGGAGCATCTATAACAGAATCTCTTATTATGACTGATGAATCATAAATCCTAATACTCTCCGCAATGTATAAGTTGCTATTATTGATGACCAAATGAGAGTTTTCTTC
>JAHKLG010000224.1 GCA_029856625.1 Candidatus Njordarchaeota archaeon
CAACAAGGAAACAATAGACTTTAGCCATAAGAGGAATTGAATTTTAAAGCTTAAATGCGTGTTTCTCCTAAGTTTGAAGAAACTGGCTCCAACCGTTGGCAGTCGACCAACTTGGGCGAGAAACCGCATGTTTTAAGCGTGAAATGAATCGGGTAAATATCTTAACCAATCAAGTATGACTTGCCACGGGGCTGACTATTTCTTCACATGGAATACGTCGATCTTCATAGTTTCTCAGAGGCCTCGGGACTGTTCAGCCATACTATGGGCTAAAAGCGGCAAGCCATGAGATACAAAGAAAAGTTGTAAATGAACAAAAATAATAGCGAAATAAAAAATAAAAAAGAAGCCTCTCCCGGTCCTTTCCAGACGCAACTGCATATTCGGCTTGAGAAGTATAGGTAGCTATTGCCAAGTCAGAAGCCCAATTCAATGCTTCTTGCACTAAACCGCCTGTAGTCGCTTTTCTGCACATGCCTCATGTTCTGGAGTTCCAATTTAATTGTCCGGGCTGAGACCATCTTTTTTGATGCATCGTATAGTTTCTTGTCGGCTGTGATTAACGTGGCCTTCAGCTTCATGGCCGCCGCTATGTAAACGGAGTCGTAGATGTTTATGTTTTCTGTTAGGGCTATCTTCACCGCTTCACCCGAGAGTTCACGGGTTGAGACTACGCTGACCGCGTCGTATATTCTTATCAGGTCATGAACGGTGGGTTCCACTTCTTCCATTTTAAGGTCCCTGTGGATGATAGCATGCTTCCAGACGGCGTTCAGGCTCTCAGCCAGCGCTATATCCACAGTGTATATGGAAAAACCGTCCCTCAAGAGGTTCTTCACCGTTGTCCTGGCTTCTTTTGAGCCAGGCTCATCCACAACGAGCTTCACTAGGACGTTTGAGTCTAAAATTGCGCTTATCGCTCTCTATCCTCCCTGATCAGCTTTGCCGAGTCCACCCTTAACCTTCGCTTCTCGACCCTCAATTCTATTTCTTCGATTGCCCCCATCAACTCTAAACGTTTAACCTTTTCCTCAATAAATCTCCTAACTTCCTCACTCCACTCCACCGGAAGCTTTTTCATTTTCTCCTTAAGCTCTCGCGGTATGCGCACCGTGAACGTCGACGACATGCTTTTCACTCATAACACAACATGTAACACAAATTTATAAATCATTCTGTTTACGACTTTGTGTTAAGCTTATTCATCGAATATCAGCGAACGCCTGTATTTGAACAACCTGGGGCTTTGCAAAAACTTTCCAAGCTTTTTCCGAGCCATGCGAATGTACGCTTCTTTCCCCCAATACATCGAACAAACTCCTGTTACGCATAGGTAGGTGACCGAAAAAATCGAGGCGGCGGCGAGGGAGCGTTCTATGCTCAATCTACTTTACCCTTCAGAACATACTCTCAACCTTAATAGGTGTTTTAGGCTATGCCTACATGGCTAGGGTCATAACTCCAGCAGAAATAGGCGTCACAGCAAACATCACACTTCTCACCTCACTTATACAGATAATTGTGAACCTAGGCCTAAACTCTTCAATCGCCAAATTCAAACAAAAATAAAAGCTTCTTCTTGACCAAAATTCTGAAGCTGGCCAAAAATGGGGAAATCTGTATCCTTAAAAGCTTTGCCCTATTTTTGTAAATAGCGGCTTTTTCTGACGGATGCATATGAATTTCGAAAGGCTCCTTTATTCCGGCCCTCCAAAGTTCCGAAAGAATTTTAGCTGGATGTAGCTCCGTAATTATAAGTACGTCTATATCGCTTGAGTAGTTATATTTTCCCTCTGCAACAGATCCGAAGAGGAAAACTTCGGCTTTATGATCAAGCTTATGAACGATATTCTTTATGGTTTTAAGGTGCTCATTCAACTTTCTAAAGGCCTCTCTTCTCATTAATGCTCTTTTCACCAAAATGTCAACTGACATCCTTCATTATCTCCTTAACCGCTTTAAGGAGATAATCTTACGGCGTAGGGATAATTTCCTTCCATGTGGGCATCCTTAGCATCTTCAAGCCTAGCCTTGGCTTGGCGAAGATACGACTTGGCAACCTTAAGTAACTTCAATTCTTTCACCAAATTTATAGTCTGGCTTTAAATCCCAATACCAATGTCGCTGTTTTTTGACGCTTGGCCACGAGCAACTGATCCATAAACAGCAAAAGATTCTAAATCCATCATCTTTAAGATGGTTCGGAGACAATCGAGTATAAGCTTAAGATACCTCTCCTGAAGAATCCTGTCAAAGTTCTTCACAGTTTCCGAAGTTAGGAAAATAAAATTCTCAGGGTCCAAAAGCCTGTAAAGCCTAGGCCTTCGACGATCGAAAACAAGCAAAATTCTTCTAGAATGAAGCTTGCTGAAAGCGACGGAAAGCTTACTCTCGTCAAATGACAAGAATTTTTTAGCCTCAGAGAATGTAAACAGCTCCCTACCAAACCTTACATAAAGCCTCGAATAGCATTCACCTAGCCACCTAGGAATCCACATGCTAAACCTAACAATTTATTAATCTTTCTTAATATCAGTTATCAATAACCTAAAAAATCGTTAAGTTTAGTCGACAAAAACCACGGCCAGACACCATAGGCGTTTCGGCGCGACAAAGGTAGAAGAGAAC
>JAHKLG010000225.1 GCA_029856625.1 Candidatus Njordarchaeota archaeon
AAAGCGGGAAATGTTTTATACTGAACTCTGGGAATCGCTCAAAGAGATCATTGGCTCAAAAGCTACTTTTAATAAGTATTTAAGAGATCTTGAGAAGAAAAATGCTGTCTATGTCAGTTATAGGAGAGTTGGTCGGGGTGTGCGAGCTTATTACTCATTGACTGACCCTCTGCGGAAGAAAATTGATGAATTAATGGATTGTATAACTGAGGCAGTGGATAATCCTGAACTTCTTCATTCTCTTGTTCTTCATCACATTTCAAGCTTAACTAATAACGGAGTACCGAAAATTTTTGAGAAAGATCGTAGTTATTCTACATTTTATCAAATCGTTTTATTCACATACATTATTACTCGAGCACGATTATTAATCTCTGAAAAAATCCCTATTGAGTATTATTCCAAAAAAATGATGAATCTTATCGAATCTCTTAATAGTCTTGTGAAAATGCTTACGTAATTTTATAATAAGGGTTTCTTATCCTCTTTTTCTTGAAGATAAATCTAGCTAAGGAGAGAGGAATGTGATACGAATAGGCTCTTCTAGAGTATACTATTTCATGGCTATGAACACCATTTTTCCCTTTTCGTACCTATATTCTCCAAGGTTAAAGTCACCGTAAACTTTTATATTGTTGAACCCAGCTAGTTTCAGGAGGAGCTCTAGTTCTGACTTCGTGTACCATCGAAGGGTTGTTTTCCAGAAATACCTCTTAGATTCGTTATCAGGGTGTACTATTTCTACTAGTCTATCTACATGTATTAATTGGTTTGTGAGATCATATTCTGCTCTTTCCCATAGGATCAGTCTTTTCCCTTCATCAGTGTCTCTTGTATAAAACTCTATACGCCTTCTTTTTGTAATATACTCGTATTTTGGTATGAAGACGTCAAATGCAAATACACCTCCCTTTATTAGGTGATTATATGCATTGGTGAACGCTTTTAGAGAGTCGTTTAAACTTGTTAAGTGCACTATGGAGCTGAATGGGATGATTATAAGTGGAAATTTCTTATCAAGAGAGAAATCTCTCATGTCAGCATGTATTATTTCAATTCTTTTCCTTACCTCATTTGGCTCCTTCTCTAGCTTCTTTTTAAAGATCTCTAGCATTGATTTTGAAGCATCTAACCCAACTACTCTATATCCCCTCCTCGCTAACGGGATGGATATCCGGCCAGTTCCACATCCTAGTTCCAGAACTGGATCACCATATTTCTCCGCTAAGCCGCAATAAAAATCGATATCGTCCCGTAATGTTCCGTAAAAAACATCATATATTTCCGCGAAGTCCTCGTATTCATCAGATTCGGAGTTCATTCTTTATCCCTCTTCTAAATTGGGTAGAACTTCTCAATCCACATAATATCCTCTGGTCTTAATCTCCAACCCATCGCTTCAGCATTCTCGCGGAGATGTTCTTCTATTCCAGCTTTCGGTATTGCGACCACATAGTGTTTTGATATAAGCCAATTTAGGGCTACTTGAGCTGCTGTTTTGCCGTATTTTTCTCCGATCTTAGCTAGATTTCTGTCCCTTGCTAATGCTCCTTTCTCGAGAGGCGTATATGCTATTACTGTTATTCTTTCTTTTTGAGCATATGGGAGGAGATCTCTTTCTATTCCTCTGTCTCTTAGGCTATATTTTACCTCATTAGCCACTATATCCTCCCTAGATAGATACGATCTTGCCTCCTCTACTAGGTTTACATCAAAGTTGCTAACCCCGATATACCTGATAATTCCTTGATCAACTAAATACTCCATGGCTCTCATTAATTCTCTTAAGGGCATATTAGATGTTGGCCAATGGAGAAGATAAAGATCTATATATTTCGTATCTAGTCTTTCTAAACTCGCTTTAGCCGCTTTAATTAACTTCTCGTAAGAATAATTATCTGGCCATACCTTTGTTATTATGAATACCTCTTCCCTATCAAAAGCTTTTATCGCCCTTCCAACAAGTTCTTCTGCATGTCCTCGAGCATACATCTCTGCCGTATCTATTAGCCACATTCCCAGTTCTATCGCTTTTCTTATTATTTTTACCCAGTAATCATCCCTGTTATAATCTGGTGAGAAGCTTCCCCCGATACCCCATGTGCCTAAGCCTATTGCTGGGATCTTCTCTCCCGTCCTTCCTAGTTCTTTTAGATCATTATAATCAATCTCTATATTCATTGATCCTTCGCCCTCTTTTAATCGGGATTATCCTGGCGAATGTCGAGTTTTACTGTTGCACCGTATAACTCATTTATTTCATCACTCGTTATAATATTAATTCTCTTTCCATCTAATGTTCTTCAGGAACAATATGCAAAGATGCACCTGGAGGAACTAAATCGCTCTCATGGCCTTGATATCATAATAACTGGGAGGTATCTCTCCATGAATGCCCTCAAATTGTGCGTGCATATATTTAGGACTCATAGAAGACAAGCATAAATGGGTACTCTGGAGGCGGTAATACCTTGAGAGGCTTTGGAAAGGAATTAAGACCCATTTTCTCTGCTGTAGTACTCTTAACCCCTATCTTACCACTAGGAGTTTGATACTCACTAAGTTCTTTATAAGGCAATTTCAGCGTAACCTTTCCTTAGCAAATCCTCAAATACATT
>JAHKLG010000226.1 GCA_029856625.1 Candidatus Njordarchaeota archaeon
ATAGTAATGATTTTCTTGGTTCTCTTTTTCCTAATGCTTGGAAAATCTTCTCCTCCTAGTGGTGCAGTTCAGGTTCCTACGTCACTCTTAGCGGAGACTGTTCTGTCCCAATATCTCCTCCTAATTCTATTACTTTCCTTACTAATTATTGTTATTCTAGTGGCCGCATCTTACCTAGTAGGAGGTGAGAGATGAAATGAATGAGACCTCAATCATCCTATATTCATCAATAATTATGTTCGCAATAGGTCTTTACGGTCTTACTACACGCAGAAATGCCATAAGAATGCTGATAAGTATAGAGATCTTACTAAATGCCGCGAATCTAAACATAATAAACTTTGCTCACAGGACAGCATTAACAAATGCCATGCAAGCTCAAGTGCTAGTGCTATTCTCGATAGCTTTAGCAGCTATAGAAGCTGCTATCGGAATTGGGATCTTCATTAATTTGTATAGGATATATGGTGAGGCAGAAATCGACATTGCTAAAAAACTGAGGGAGGTGTAAGACTTGTTTATTGAGTATGCATGGCTGGTCCTATTAGCCCCCATCTTCCTTTCTCTTTTAACATTACTAATAGGCAAGAGAACTCCACAGGAAGGTGGATATTTTGGAGTAGTGGGTGCATTCTTCTCGCTAATTCTCTCCATATTAATAGCTCTTGAAACCATTACCAACAATTTATATGGTTACAAAAGCGTTTTTAAATGGCTTACAATAGGCAATAACAGTTTATACTTCTCTATAATAATTGATCAACTCTCTCTTATCATGATGCTAATTGTATCATTCATAGCCACATTAATTATGGTATATTCATTTGGTTATATGCATGGTGAGGAAGGGCTACCTAGATACTATTCTGAGATGCTCCTTTTCGTAGGCAGTATGCTTATTCTCGTAATGGCGGCAGATTTTCTATTCCTATTCGTTGGCTGGGAGCTAGTGGGTATATGCTCGTATTTACTCATAGGTTTCTGGTACAAAAGACCGCCAGCAGCTAGTGCTGCTAAGAAGGCTTTCTTAACGACCAGGATGGGAGATATTTTCATGTTAGCTGGCATTGCTTACCTATATTATAAATTCGGGACATTGGATATTCTGGAGCTAAATCACTTAGCTCCGAGCCTGGACATAAAGATCCTCACTCTAATAGGCATTTTCTTATTCATAGGTGCTATGGGTAAGTCAGCTCAGTTCCCACTAATGGCTTGGTTATGGGATGCAATGGAGGGTCCAACAACTGTTTCAGCTATTCTTCATAGCTCTACAATGGTTAAGGCCGGAGTTTATCTTGTTCTTAGAGCTTATCCAATAATATCGGCGTCTCCACAATCTTTACTATTCGTAGCATATATAGGATCATTCACAGCATTCATTGCGGCTACGATGGCTCTAGTAGAGTGGGATATTAAGAGGGTATTAGCTTATTCCACGATCTCGCAAATAGGTTACATGATGGCAGCATTGGGTGTTGGCGGCTATGCTCCCGGCTATCTTCATCTAATAAGTCACGCATTCTTTAAAGCGCTCCTATTCCTCTGCGCTGGTAGTGTTGTCCATATGATGCATGAAATTGTTCATGATCCATGGTTATCACGTGATATGCGTTATATGGGCGGGTTATATAGACCAATGAAGATAACCGCTTTAACAATGTTTATTGGAGCATTGGCCCTTGCAGGGATCTTTCCTCTCTCAGGATTCTGGAGCAAGGATGCTGTGATAGAAGCCGCATTGGAGGCTGGGGACGCTGTTGTTTATTGGTTATTAGTGGTAACGGCATTTCTAACAGCATTCTATATTATGAGATTATGGTTTAACACGTTCTGGGGAGAATTCAGAGCTCCGCAGATGCTTAAGGAACATCATCATTCGGAGGTTAAAGCGCATATTCATGAATCTCCTAGAGTAATGACTGTTCCCTTAATGATTCTGGCGGGAGTATCTGTCCTCCTCGGCTTTATTATGCCGCTCTTTAAGGAATCATTTGCGAAATTTTTAGGGGGGTATCTAGAGCATTATGGTATCTCTCTAGAACATGCGGGGATAGCTCATATCAAGTTCGAACCCTTGGTTAGTGGTTATATTCCAGAAGTTTTCCCAGTGTGGGGTATTTCAACAATCTTTGCTGGATTAGGCATTTATGTTGCGTACGAAGCATATGCTACAAAGCGTTTAGCCATCGATAAATTGGTTGCAAGTGGGGTTGGGAATGTTCTCTATAAGATCCTTGACGCTAAGTACGGGCTTGATCATTTATACCTATTACTCTCGGAGAAATTTGCATGGAAATGCTTAGCTAGGGCGGCTGATTGGTTCGATGTTAAGGTGGTAGATGGTATAGTTAATGGCATAGCTAAGGCAGGAGTATTGGTGGCAAAAGGCGCTGATATGTTCGACCTTGGCGTAATAGATGGCATTGTTAATGGAATCGGGATATCATTAAAGAAATTGGGTGGGTGGTTGAGAAAGATCGAAGTAGGGATTATCCAGATTTATATAATGCTGATAGTTGTAGGAGCGATATTCCTTCTGCTTTTAGGATTTTTTGCCCCCACCTATTTCTCGCCAATTATTAGATGGTTAGGTATAAGTCTGTGAGGTGATTGGG
>JAHKLG010000227.1 GCA_029856625.1 Candidatus Njordarchaeota archaeon
AAGAATGATGGAACCAATGGATCAAGGACGACACTGATTCTTGGCCCAGATAGATCCGCTGATGGTCTATAATTGTATAAATCCGAGATTGATGGATTATTGTGCATATCCAAGGCTATTATCCTGTACCATACAAGCACAGGCTCATTTGTAGCTGGTATTTCAGCGATGTAATAATCTCTTTCAGGAACATAGGTCATTGTAATATTAATCCACTCCCCGCCTTCTATACTATATTGAAGTGTCGCTGATTTGACATTTGATGCGTCCTTTATAATAGCATACACTCTAACACTATCTATTATTCTCGGATTCTTTGGTTTCCTCCAAACACTCAAGATATCAGGACCAATAGTATCATTAATTTCAGTAATAACCACAGAGCTCTTCAAGCTAGCCTTATCCCATGCAATAATCTCTATGCTACTTATATTACTACATGGAATTTCGATGACCCAAGCCCTTTTCTCCAAATTCTTAAACATTTCCTTCTCAATTATTCCCTCAGAAGAGTTAACTACGGCGAGAACTCTCTGTATTCCTGATTCTTTATCGTTCGGCCTAGCTATCACTAATGTGTAATTATAATGAAGTTCCACTTGAACATCATCCCGAGTCAAGCTGGGTGGCTCCTTATCGGTTTTAATTATCTTCAACATTAAATAAGCCATGTTAAGAAGAGTCTTAGCAACAATCTTATTAACCTCTTCTATCTTTTCTGGGGCTGGGTTAAAGTACCATTTACAACCCCTTATGATGTATTTCCCATCAGTATAAGTATATTCCATTGCAGAGTCGTTCACGAAGGTCTCTATTGTGAAAGCGAATATGTTATAGAAGCCATATGAGTGATCATCCCATGCGCCATAAGATTCATATATTATACTGCATTGCATAGCAGGAAAACCACTTATATAGGATGCCAAACCAGCAAACTCGGTGAATAATTCATGCTCAAAAGCCACTTGATACTTCACAGCAAATGGGAAGAATATTGCTCTCGTACCACTATGTAGGGAAACCGCTAGTAATGGTCTAGTAGAATTCATCAACTTGTCAAGAGCACTAGTCTCCAGCTCCGATAATGGTTCTGGTCCAGAATATATCTCTGAGAATGGATCTGCGTACTCCCCTTGGTTACTCCAATAAAATGCATAGTTCCTATTAAGATCTACCCCTCCAATCCAATCCTCACCACTTCTTCCATCACCATCATTATCAACACCTTCAAAGTTAAGGATCCATTCTCCTGTCGCCTCATTATATACATAGATCATATCGATTAAGCCATCCCCATTAGTATCTTCTGGAGGGTCCTCGTCGATCTGTCCATCACCATCATCATCCACGGGTCTAGCATTTTTTCTCTGCCAATCATTCTGTTTTAAAGCAATCTCTACACCATCCGGATTAAGCATAGGCACAAAGTAGAAATCAAAACTATCAAGTAACTCCGTTATATTGGGATGCGTTCCATAAAGCGAAACGAGAACCATCATTGTGTACAGCGCGTTCTCGACTGTTATCATCTCTCTAGCATGATGAGCACCAATAAAAAGTATGGCTGGCTTAGTGGATCCATCACCATTAGTGATTTTCACAGCCCAGATATCTCTACCCTCCCAAGATTTGCCGATAGAGAAAACTTTAACCATGCTTGGGTATTTATTAGCGAGTTCTGATAAAATGTCAGTGAGCGCTTCGAAGTCATGATACTCATTAACCACGTAATCTATAGGTAAGGAAAACTGCTCACCAATGGAAAATGGTCTAATCGGTATTCTCATAAACCTAAATTCCCCAATTTTTGAAGTACCCCAGTATATGAATGGAGCTATCGCATCAACGATCCCATCCCCCTCAAGATCCGCAATCATTACAGTTTTTCCCAAAGGTACAAGCATCTCTGGGTACTCGTATTCTATGCCGCCACTAGTATTTAGAATCATGAAGGAATTATTGAAGAAACCAGCAATCTCGAACGAACCATCAGCATCAAAATCAGCTACCGCTGGAATAGTGTCGGATGGAGAGCACAATCTCTCAACACGTTTTGGATAGAAAAAAAGCAATAATCCATTATTCGTGATGGAAATTAAAGCTTCTTCTAATCCATTAGAGTCCACATCAGCTTTGCAAGCACCAATAATAGTACCATTAGCATCCATGAACCACCTTTCCTCTCCTTCATCAATTAAACCAAACTTGTCTGGACTCATCCCTAAAATCTCATCTGCACCATCCCCATCAAAATCTAGAGGCAGTAATCCTAATGTATAAGTAATTGTGGTGGTCACTGTGGATAGGTTCTTCTCAATGAGATCCCAGATAAGTATCCTACCGCTACTAGTAACCTCTTCTGATAACAAATATTCGAGATATCCATCACAATCAACATCACCTTTCGCGCCCAACCAGATAGTCTTACTATAGTTAAAATGATAGACCGCGTGAATACCAGTGTTATTGAGAACCAGTATATGAGTCCTATTCGTGAATATTAGGAACGAGGAAGGATGTGACTTGAAGGATACGATAGAATTACTCACAACTCTCTCCACATGCCATGCTCTTACCTCATCTCTCTCCACATACCATACGCCGAATAAT
>JAHKLG010000228.1 GCA_029856625.1 Candidatus Njordarchaeota archaeon
AAAAGGAGAAGTTACTTATGCGTTAGAGGGAAGCATTTTTATCACGGGAGCAGCTGTACAATGGTTGAGAGACAACTTAAAGATCATCAAGACAGCATCGGAAACCGAGGATTACGCATCTAAAATAGAAAGTAACGATGGAGTTTACTTCGTACCCGCTTTTGTAGGTTTAGGAGCCCCTTACTGGGATCAATATGCACGAGGATTGATAATTGGAATAACAAGAAGTACCAAGATTGAACATATAGTTAGGGCTACTCTTGAGTCTATAGCTTATCAAACAAGGGATGCAATAGAGGCTATGGAAAGGGACATGAATACAAGTATAAAGGAATTACGTGTTGATGGAGGTGCGGCTAAAAATAATTGGCTTATGCAGTTCCAAGCGGATATATTAGGGAAAAGAGTTATTAGACCCGTGATTTTTGAGACTACAGCTCTTGGAGCTGCGTACTTGGCTGGATTAGCTATCGGATATTGGGAGGATCTAAGGGAGCTCTTAATGCTTTGGAGAGTAGATAAGGTTTTTGAACCAAGAATGCCTAGTGATCTAAGAGAAAAATTATATAAGGGATGGAAACTCGCGGTGGGAAGAAGTCTTGGGTGGGCGAAAAGATTGGAGGAATTATAGATGATTATTTACCCACTTTAAAGCGGTATTTAGGGCTTTTTCTTTTTCTTTTTCATTAAATATCTCGTGGTAAAATCTAGGAAATATCTTTAATTCCTTATCCATCACCTTAATTTTTTTAAAGAATTCTTTAGATGCTTCTGGTGGTATAATCTTATCATCGGATCCATGCATCATTAGGATAGGTATAGATAACCTCTCAGCATTTTCGAAAGCCCAATGCATCGCTTTTATCATTTCGATGAGTAATCTAATAGTTCCGCGCTTAAATACTAACTCATCTTCAACATACGCTCTATTCACGTTTTCATCGTGTGTTAAATAGCTAGCATCAATCTTTATGTCAGGTCTATATTTAGGTCTTACCTTTGAAAGAATTTTCATAAGGTTTTCCTGAATACCACTAAGTTTAATACCAACTTTTAGTGCGGCTCCTGAGGTGATTAGACCAAGTAACTTTTCTGGGTGCTCTATTGCATAAATAATTGAGATAAGTCCTCCCATGCTATGACCTAACATGAATACTTTACCGACTTTTTCACGATCTCTCACATGGTCAACGAATAGATCTAGATCATTTATAAATTCCCAGAAATCATTAACAAATCCTCTCTCACCATCAGATAAACCGTGTCCTCTGAGGTCATGGATATAGAATGCAAATCCGTTTTGAGCAAAGAATTCTCCAACATGCTTATATCTACCAGAGTGTTCCGCGTAGCCATGAACACCCACTATCGTAGCTTTTGGTTCGGGAGGACGCCAATATCTGTAAAATAAATTTAACCCATCTTTTGCTTTTATCTTACTCTCCCCATAAACAATAGCGCCGCTTGCCATTAACTCACCTTTTCACAGCGAACTAAATATCCCTATTTTATAGGTAATTTGAATGTTACATTACTCATTTTTCAATAACCGATGAAATTATTGCATTTTTTATCGTCCTTAACGAATCTTAATCAATCTTATTAACTAAAAATGGCATTAAAGAAGCAATTTTTTACTAATAGGATAGATTTTTCTTCTCATTATAACTTTCTAACTAGTGACTATCTTTTCAACGAGGTTTACGGCTATGTTCATTAAAAACTATGAAGAGTTAATAAATGTCGCACGAAATGAGAAAGACAAGCAAGCGCGCAAAATTATACTAGACTGTATAAATGCGGCATTAGAAGCTGTTGATCCAAGACAAGCCGTTAAAAGAAATGTGACTCTAAGAAATAACACCCTCATTATAAAGGATCTGAAATTCAATCTAGATGAATACGAAAATATCTATGTTATAGGTGGAGGAAAAGCTAGTGGAGCTATGGCGGAGGCAGTAGAAGAAATACTTGGTGACCGAATTAAGGAAGGTTTAGTAAACGTTCTGAAAGGGACAGAAAACAAATTCAAAACCAAGAGAATAAAGTTGAATGGAGCTACACATCCAATTCCCGGAGAAGAAGGAATGAAAGGAGCAAGAAAAATGATTGAGATTGCTAATAAGGCTTCCGAAAAAGATTTGGTAATAGTTCTGATATCTGGAGGAGGATCGGCCTTAATGCCCCTACCAGCAGACCCCATTACTCTAGACGAGAAAAAGGAGGTAACAAGTCTTCTTCTTAAATGTGGTGCAACAATAAATGAGATAAACGCGGTAAGAAAGCATATATCTATGTTCAAAGGCGGGCAACTTGCAAGAGCTTGCTATCCAGCCACTCTAGTAGCCCTAATAATATCAGATGTAGTTGGAGATCCGCTCGACGTGATTGCCTCGGGGCCAACAGCTCCCGATACAACGACATTTGAGGACGCCTATCGAGTACTTAAATTTTATAATCTCTTAGACAAAGTCCCTAAAAGTATTAAAGAAAGAATAGAGAAAGGAGTGAGAGGCGAGATAAAGGAGACACCTAAACCTGGCGATAAGGTCTTTGAGAAAGTTCATAACATCATAATTGCCAAT
>JAHKLG010000229.1 GCA_029856625.1 Candidatus Njordarchaeota archaeon
ATAAATCACCTTATAATAATCTAAAAAAATGTTTAACTCTTATATCGAAGAGGTTCAAAATCACTTTCAGAAGAAAACTTAGAGTGAGTTTCGATTTAGTTTTCCTTATAACATTACGGCGATAATTATTTCTAGCATTGTTAGAGAGATTAGGAAAAAACTTGCGTGAGTTTCGTACTTATTAGGTAGGAGATAAATTTTGCCTCTTATACATCTCATTTCCAGCGATATTGCCAAGAATCTTGCTCTTTTTACGCTTTCACGTACGAGATTGTATAGCATTAATCTAATTATGTTAGGAAAGTTTCTTGGAGTTGTCTTCTCCCCCTTCATTTTTAGAACTGTTGTTAATCTCCAGAATTCCTCCAGAGTTATTGGAAGAAAGCGTAATGTAGCCGCTAATAAGATTATTATTTTAAATGGGATCCTTGCTCTTTTCATCGCATAGAAGAGCTCGCTTAGCCTCGTCGTCATTATAAAAAGCTGAGCTGTTATAATAGTGAAAAAAATTTTCAAACTAACTATGATTCCATAATAAAGCCCCTCTATGGTAATAGCTACTCCCTTACCCATCGTTAAATATGAAATTATTGGTACGTTAGGATGGATTAGATAAAAAATAACCGTGGTCTTCTCTCCGATGTAATACCCATAAAAGAATATAGTCTGGCTAAGAGTTGTAATCAATAATATGCCTAAAAATGTCTTTAATACATGTTTTAATTTTGCTTTCTCTTTATGAATCGTGATTAAAAGGAGAGAGATTGCTATCATATTTAACGCTAGTAGCCTAATTGGTGCCCAGCAAATGAGTATTAATACAAAGCTGGAAAATATCCATAATATTCTCACCGCTGGATGAGCTTGTGATATGAAATTTCTCTCACCCTCGTATGAGAGTATCCCAGTAAACATCCTTTATCCTCCTTCACCATATTCTTTTAGCTCTCCATTAATTATTCCATATAGCCTATCACAGACTCTCTCTAAGAAGCCTTTTCTATGCGAAGCTACTATTACTGATAAGCTTAATTCATCAACCAATTGATACAAAATTTCGAGAAGAATCTTTATCGAGCGATAGTCTAAACCATACGTTGGCTCATCAAGCATCAATATTTTTGGTCTAGTAGCTAACGCTGATGCTATTGCTAATTTTGTTCGTTCTCCCCGACTTAGCTTCCATGGAGATTTTTCCTTATACTTCTTTAACGAGAATATTTCCAAAAGTTCTTCAGCCCATTCTGTAGCATCATCACTCTTCATAAAATTGTTAGCTGCCTTAAATACTTCCTCCCATACTGTGGTGTAAAGAATATTATTATCTGGGTTCTGATAAACAAGAACACTTCTCCCCAATCGAAGAATTTCACCACTTAAATAGGGGAGATAACCCCCAAGCGTTAACAAGAGAGTGGTCTTTCCAGATCCATTTGGACCAGAAACTCCAACAATCTCTTTCTCCTTTATCTTAAATTCCGAAAGGTGTATGATGGCTTTTTTGTACCAACCGCACATTAGATTCTTAGCTTGAAGAACCACTCTGTTACCTATGCTAAAACTTTTTCTTGATAGAATATTCGCTAATAACCCATAATTCTCAAATAGATCTCTACGAGAAGCTTCCCCATCATAGATTATTCTTCCAGAGTCAAGTATTATAATTCTAGAAGCAATACTCATTACCCGCTCTATTTCATGCTCTGCTATTATTAACGTATGTTCATCATTCAAACATTTTTTGAGAATATTTACTAGATTCTCCTTTGCCTTATCATCGAGTTGGGAAAAAGGCTCGTCCAACAATATAATTTTAGGATTCATGGATAATATTGACGCTAGTACTACTCTTTGCTTCTCTCCGAAACTTATATTAAAGCTATATTTCGTTCTTATCCTCTCCAATGAAAAAATGTTTAGAGATTCCTTCAACTTTTTCTCTAAAGAACGCTTTTCTAAACCAAGATTATGAAGACCCAGAGCGATTTCTTCCTCCACAGTAAGGCCTAGCAATTGATTCTCAAAATCCTGGAGAACAAAGCCAATCAAAGTTCTCAATTTTTCAAAACCATTTACACAATTTATATTCATTACTTCTGCCTTACCACTATGATATCCTGGAATAAATCTGGGCACAAAACCAGCTATCACGTATAGAAGCGTTGTTTTACCGCTTCCAGTTGGGCCTGTTAATAATATTTTCTCTCCTTTACGAATGGATAGATTAATATTGTTTAGGACTAAAGAATTCCTTGAATATCCAAAGGAAAAATTTTGGAAAAGTATCTGCATTAGAAAGCCCCTAATGAATTATACCGAGAAGTTCTTCGCCAATCTTCCCACCAATCCTGTATCCAAGAAGAGTTATTAAGGAATCACCTATTATTGCTGGAATAGCAATGAAAATAGGCCTATAGTACCCCCATGCAACTAACATATAATCCACGGCAAGGCCAGCTCCAGCGAGACCAAACATAATACCACATAGGCAATCATCGCCCCCTATTATTTCAAGCATACTGCCCCATCCAAGAAAATATGGGAACCAAAAAATTGCTGGAGAAAA
>JAHKLG010000023.1 GCA_029856625.1 Candidatus Njordarchaeota archaeon
GGTCTTCTTTTTATCGATACTCCTGGTCATGAGGCTTTTACAAACCTAAGGAGAAGAGGATCATCCGTAGCTGATATTGCAATTTTAGTTGTAGACGTTAGATCTGGTTTCCAGCCTCAGACTTACGAGAGTATTGAACTATTAAAAGCTACAAGGACACCTTTTATTATCGCTGCTAATAAAATAGATAGACTTCCTGGATGGAAATCCCATCCCGATACTCCTTTTCTTATTTCATATAATAAACAGGATCCTGTAGCTAAGAGATCCCTAGAAGAGGCGCTCGATAAGATGATATTAGCTTTATATGATCTCGGTTTCGAGGCTGATAGATACGATAGAGTTAAGGATTTTAGAAAAACGGTGGCGATAGTTCCAACCAGCGCTAAAACCGGTGAGGGAATAGCAGATCTATTTCTAGTCCTTGTGGGTGTTACTCAGAGATTCATGCAGGATAGATTAAAGCTAACTCTTGGTGAAGCTAAAGGTAGCGTTTTAGAGGTTAGGAGAATACCTGGAGCTGGGACTGTGCTGGATGTAATATTATATGATGGGTCTTTAAGGAGAGGAGATTGGATAGTGATTGGAGGGAAGAGAGGAGTTATAGTTACTAAGGTTAGGGGATTACTGCTACCAAAACCTCTTGATGAGATAAGGGATCCAAGAGATAAATTTGAAAGTGTTGGTGAAGTAACGGCGGCAGCTGGAGTAAGAGTTATTGCTCCTGAATTAGAGGATGCACTAGCAGGCTCGCCTCTATATGCTATTCCGGGAGACATACCCGAGGAAGAAGCTAAAATGTTAATAGAGAAGTATAAGAGGGCAGTTCTTGAGGATATTGGTGCATTGATTTTCAGAACAGATAGAACAGGGATTATTCTCAAGGCAGATACTCTTGGGTCTCTTGAAGCAATTCTGAGAAAGTTTAGAGAAATGAATGTGCCCGTAGCGATTGCTGATGTAGGAAATGTTGATAAGGAAGACGCTGTTCATGCAACTGTTGTTAAGGCCAAAGATCCCAAATATGCTGTTATAGTAACCTTTAATGTGGAGATTTTACCCGAGGCTAGGGAGATTCTAGAGAAAGAGGAAATTCCAGTAATCTCGGATAACGTGATTTATAAGCTCTTTGAAAAATTCAACCAGTACTTATATGAGTATGAGGAAAGGATAAGAAGAGAGATGCTAGAAGCAATAACTTATCCTGGAAAAATAATGATTCTCCCAGGTTTCGTCTTCAGAAGAAGCAAGCCAGCTATAGTCGGAATCCGTGTTTTAGGTGGTAAAATTAAGCCAAAATATAAGCTAATCAGGGAGGATGGTAAGGAGGTAGGAACTATTCTTCAGATTCAGAGTGAAGGAGAAAGTATTCCAGAAGCATCAGTAGGAATGGAAGTAGCTATTTCAATAGACAAGGCCGTTGTGGATAGGAACGTGAAAGAGGGCATGATCTTATATGTAGATATTCCAGAACCTGAAGCCAGACTAATTAGTAGGAAATTAATAAATTATCTCACACCAGACGCTAGAGAGGTCTTCAGAGAATTCTTAAAGATAAAGAGAAAAACTAAGTACATTACATGGGGTATGTAGCATGGGCGTAGCATCGAAGGGAAAAACGCTGGAAAAGAGATTATACCAAGCAAGGATAATAGCAACAATAATCCATGCATATAAAACGGGGCGCAATATCCTTGTTGAGCTGGATGCTGGGATGGGAAAGAGGATAATATCTTATCTCTTAAGCAAACATTTGAAAGAGGAAAGAATTTTGATAATAACTCCTTCTCAAGCCTCCCTTAGAGATACTGTAAATACTTTTTTAGAGCTCTATAAAATAGAAGGAGTGAAAAAGGATGAAATAGGTTGGATAAGTGCTGGTACGCCTAGTTTCAAGAGAAGAAGGATATTAGAAGAGAAAAGAATCGTGATTGCTACTCCTATCTCACTAGCTAATGTCCTAAGGAGATACCCGAATCTGATAAATAATTTTCAACTAGTAATCATTAATGAGGTGGATAAAGCTGTCAGAAGAGTTTCTGAAGAGACAGAAGAGAGTGAAGAAGCAATCCTAATGAGTGCTAAAACTTATTCCCCTGACAGAATCAAAGCTCTTAGAAAACTTAGATTAACATATCCATGGAATGAATTGTGTAAACTTTTTCCAAAAAACGCATGCATAATAGGAATGAGCGGTACTCTAAGAGATTTTCATGCAGTAAAGACGAAGGAAGGAATTGTTTTTAAGCCAGAAATAGACACAATAATTGAGAGCTTATTCCCAAAGGATAAGGAGCTGGACATTATTACTATGGATGATCTAATCAGAAGAACGGATGCAGGGATATACATAATTAGAAACCTAACAGTAATTAGGAGAGTTAAAGTAGAGGACGAAAAGGTCGAGAAGATTCTAAATTCTCTTTCTGAAGAAATAGAAGAGACTGCTGAAAAAATAATGACCAAATATAAAGAATTATTCCCAGAGAAGGATATAGAAAGGATCGAGAAAGCGATTCCCGTTCTTCCAGAGAGTAGTCCTCTAAGATACAAGCTCATGCGATTAGCTCTTGTAAGGAAATTTGTCGAAGCCAGTATTCCAGACCATTATAAGAGATTTCTATTAAGAAGTGGAACTAAGAGAATCATTGAGAGGAGAACTGGTGAAAAGATCCAGGATTTGATTCCTAATGAATCTAGTAAGGTTAATGTTCTCATAGAGATTGCAAAGAACTGGATTGAGCGTGGAGAGAAAGTGGTCATATTGACGTCTTATATCAGAGTTGCTAAGAGAATTCGAGAGAAATTAGTTAAAGCTGGACTAGAGAACATCTACTTAATAACCGGCAGAACGATCAATAAGGGAGCTATTTTGTCAAAGTTCAAAAGTGATGAAAAACCTGGTATTCTTATTCTCACCCCTGTAGGAGAGAGAGATATCGATCTCTCCGATGTAGGAATAATCATTATTCATGATGTTATAAGCACAGTAAAGACGATGTATCAAAGAATAAAGAGGGGAAGGAGATGTTTTGTGATTATACTACATTACGGTGGGCATGAAGAGAAGAAAGTTCTCAAACTACTAGAGAGAATGCAGAAGAAGTATCCGTGGTCAATAAGAATTGAGAACTAAGGTAAAATTGGTGGACGGGGCGGGATTTGAACCCGCGGCCTCCGGCTTGCCATGCCGGCGCTCTACCACTGAGCTACCCGTCCAGCGGGGTTCCTCTAGTAGATATGATAATAGAGTCTTCTTATTGTTTAAAAAAGTTATCTTATGAAATATAATGTCAACTTCTTTTCTAACCTAATTAACTACTAGGAACAAGGGAATAGAAAGCATTTGAATCATTGGATTCATTTTATCGATGAGTTGTATCATGTAGAGCCCTAACATCTCTAATTCTCCAGTTTTACACGAGAATGGTATTGGTAATAGGAAAGCTACCCTACCTTTTTCCATCTCCCTAGTGAAATTCATTAGCGTTCTTCGGGGAAAACCTATTGGCAATATTAATGTAAATCCCTCCGAAGACGATCTCTCCACAGCTATTTCAGAGAGTTTTCTTATTCTCTTCTCGCAGATCAATGCTTCATATACTTGAGTTTCTCCTTCTTTTTTCACGAACAAGAGATAAGATAACTTGTATACACTATGGGGATTGAAAAATAGCGACTCGAATGCGGAGGCGAGATCCTTGATGCTGTGGGGGAAGGATATCCTATAATATCCTATAGGAATTTCCTTCAATTTGGTTAGTAAGCCGCGTAAGAGACCTTCTTCGGAAGCATTGAATATTTTTGGCGCTTTAAAGCTGAGGCCGTTTTTTAAGGAGTACTCTATAGTATTTTCCATCATAATAACATTATCAATACCTAAGAGAGGGGCGAATGAGATGAAATGCTTTATAGTTTCTTCCATGTTTCTAATATCAAAACGTGGTCTGATCAGGAATCCTCTCCTCCAGATGACTCTTCTGGGGTTTTCACGAATTAATCGTAGCTCTAATTCATTAAGCATCTCTACCCTGAATTGATAAGTAGACGTGAGAGATATCGCTGTTAATACCATAGTTGGTACTCGTTTAGGTATCTCAAGCAATAATTCCTCCTCATTTGATTGATCAAAAGTTATCTCCTTCCTTTTAACCACACGATCGTCGAGTAATGTTTCTTTATGCACCCTTAAATTCTTCTTAGTAATTCTAGCTATTTGTCTAAGGGACGCTTCGAATGCAATCGTCTCTCTCAAATTCCCAATTCTAGCTTTAATTCTTCTTCTTTCGGGATTTTCTTTTTCGTCTTCATAGAAATTTAACGCAATAATCAGCTCTTTAAGGGTATATGACTCAAGCTGAATACCTACTCTGATAGGATTCTCGATCATATTTTCCACCTAAAAGTAAGGATTATATTCCTCATTATTTAAGATACATCAAGAATACACCGAGGTATTTCGCGTGAAGCAAAGCGGAAAAGTATCAAAATACTTGCTAGATCTTTTTGAGGAAGTTGGATTTGCCCATCTATCTCTGGTCGATCCTGATCCATTTAAGATCAGTTTAGAGAATTTTTCAGCATTAATAAAAGCTCTAGATGAGGGCGGTACCTCCGGATTTATGGTGGGTGGATCAACAGCATTTGATAAGGAATTCTTAGATGCGGTTATTGATATCATAAAATCAGTGTCAGAGAAACCAGTTATCCTTTTTCCAGGAAATATAGCAGGAGTATCTAAGAAGGCGGATGCTATATTTTTCCTCTCCCCCCTAAACTCCACAAATGCATATTACATAGTTAGAGCTCAAGCTATTGCAGCGCCATTAATAAAGAAATGGGGTCTTGAAGCAATTTCATTAGCTTATCTTCTATTTGAGCCAGGAGGTACCGCAGCCTATGTATGTGAAGCACAACCTATCCCGAGGAATAAACCGGAGATAGCTATAGCGTTTGCTACGGCTGCGGAATTATTTCGGTTTGATATGGTTTATTTGGAAGGGGGATCAGGAGCGCCCGAACCGATCCCAGCAAAGGTTGTGGCTGCCGTATCAAAATTTGTTGATATCCCGGTAATAGTTGGTGGGGGTATTAGGACACCAGAGCAAGCAGCGATGATGATAAAGGCGGGGGCAAAAGTAGTTGTTCAGGGAACTAAGTATGAGGAGTATTTAGTCAGGGGAGAAATGGATAAGATCAAGAATAGTGTTAAAGCTACAATAGATGCGATGAGAAGCATTAAGCGGTAATGGGGCGGGGGATATGAAAATTTCTGCAGTTCCAGAGCTTCTCAGAATACATAATGCAATATTTGGATCACTAACAATTTTAATAAGCGGATTCTTATTCACGAGGGATCCATGGATATTAGGATGGGGAGTGCTAGCGTATGTAGCGTTAGCATCAGCTGGTAACGTAATAAACGACATTTACGATATAGAAGTAGACAAGATTAACAAGCCTCATCGTCCCTTACCTAGTGGCGCAATTTCACTAAAGGAGGCAAAAATCATCTATGTGATCCTAGTTGCGATCGGTTTAGGAGCATCAATTGTTTCCTCAATACTAGTGAAAAATCCACTTCCTTTCATAATTGCGGCGATATTCGCTGGAATAGGAGTTCTTTATTCAGCTAGGCTAAAGATTCTGGGATTCATCGGAAATATAACTGTAGGATGCTCGTTCTCGATAGGATACATCTATGGATGGATAATAACGGGAATGGTCATGAATCTGCCGCGAATAATAACAATCCTCTTATTCTTCACGGTATCAACAACCCTCCTAGTAGCTAGAGAGATAATTAAGGGAATAGAAGATATAAGAGGAGACGCACTTCGAAACGTTAGGACTCTCGCGAGAACCAGGGGAGTGCCTTTTGCATCGAAGGTAGCCGCGATATTCCTAATATTAGCAATCGTTTCCTTCACCGCGCTACCCTTCATCAAGGTTATATCGCCAATATTCATACCATTTATGATAGCTGGGGATATAGCGGCTTTTTCCTCACTAGTATATACATTAAAGGGAGAAGCTGGGGCATCTAGAGCCAGTTTTTACGCAAAAGTGGGCGCATTCATAGGTTTAGTAGGTTTTCTTGTGGGGGTAATTCCTGTTCCCATCTATGAATAAATTTTTTAACCCCTTTTCTCTTTTTTCGATAAGAATGCCTAATGTGCGCTTGCGTTTCTGTTGTGGAATCTTTTGAACATTTCTGTATTGCATACTGGTGGGGACATGGTGGAATGCCTAACAAAATAATGGTACCAAATAGGAAAGTGGGAATCGAAGGTTGGGGCGCATATATCCCGATATATAGGGTAAAGAATGAGGAAATTGCCCGAATGTGGAAAGGCGGATTAGTTGATAGAAATGGGAATTTCAAAGGGCCTATTATTGAGAAATCGGTAATAAATCTAGATGAGGACACTGTTACGATGGCCATAGAAGCGGCTAAGAATGCGTTAAAGAGAGCTGGAATAAATCCTAAACTGTTAAGAACTATCCTCGTTGGCACTGAATCAAATCCCTATGCTGTAAAAACTATTGGTGCCACAATAGCCAGGGCGATTGGAGCTGGAGAGGATATTTTAGCAGCAACATACGAGTTTGCATGTAAGGCTGGAACAGAAGCCTTAGAGACGGTAATAGGACTCGTGGGTAGCAGAATGATAGAGTATGGTTTAGCTATAGGAGCGGACACGGCTCAGGGAAGACCTGCTGATGAGTTAGAATATACGGCAGCTTGTGGCGCGGTTGCGTACATTTTAGGTCCTTTCAATAGGGAGACGTCCGTTGCTTACATAGAGGCCTCCTATTCCTATGTATCTGACACTCCTGATTTCTGGAGAAGGAGTGGTGAAAAATACCCACGACATTTCTATCGCTTTACGGGTGAACCAGCGTACTTTAAGCACATCATTAATGCAGCGAAGGGCTTAATGGAGGAGCTTGGCTATACTCCCAACGATTTTGATTATGCAGTCTTTCATCAACCTAATTATAAGTTTCCTTTAGTAGTAGCTAAGAGACTAGGATTTCCGATGGAGAAGGTTAAACATGGTATTGTAGTTAATATGATTGGAAATACTTATGCTGCTTCGGCATTAATGGGTCTTGCGGCCACATTGGATGTTGCAAAGCCAGAAAGCAGAATACTTGTGGTTTCATATGGTTCTGGTAGTGGCAGTGATGCTTTCAGCATCGTTGTTAATGATGCTATAGAGGGAAAGAGAGATAAGGCACCAAAAGTGTGGGATCTAATCAATAGAAAGAAGTATGTGGATTATGCATTATACGCTAGGTTGCGGCGCAAAATTATGAGGTGAAAATTTTGGATAAAACTATAATAAACAGAAAGGATGAGCATATTTATTTAGCCTTAAACAGTGATGTAGGTCATAAGGAAACAACTTGGCTTGAATGTATTAAGCTAATTCATAAGGCTCTTCCTGAACTTTCATTAGATGAGATTGAGCTTGAGATAGATTTTTTAGGCCGAACTTTTTCTTTTCCTTTTTTGATTGAGGGAATGACTGGAGGTACGGAACTAGGGGCAAATATCAACAGGAATCTAGCTGAGGCAGCTGAGGAGCTAAACATTCCGATGATGGTTGGTAGTCAGCGGGTCGCATTAAAAAATCCAGATGTAGAATGGACTTTTAAAATAGCCAGAGAGACGGCGCCCGATATTTTTCTGATAGCTAATATAGGCGCGCCCCAATTACCTGAGCTTTCTAATAATGATATTGAAAAAATAATCTCAATGATTGAGGCTAATGCTTTAGCGATTCATCTTAATCCTCTTCAGGAGATTATTCAGCCTGAGGGCGATACAAATTACAGGGGTGTTCTTGAGAAAATAACTGAGATAGCTTCTCATTATGATATTCCCCTAATCGTTAAGGAGACTGGTAGTGGAATCTCAAGAGAGGTGGCAAGGGCATTAAGGGATGCAGGGGTTAAAGCTATTGATGTAGCAGGGGTAGGAGGCACTAGCTGGGCGGCTGTGGAGCATTATAGGGCAAAAAGAAATAGAGATTATCTTCGTGCTAGACTTGGGAGGGTTTTCTGGAGCTGGGGAATACCAACTGCAGCTAGTATCATAGAGGCGAGGAATGGAGCAGGGAAGGATATCAAAATAATAGCTAGTGGTGGAATAAGATCTGGAACCGATATCGCTAAAGCTATAGTGGTTGGTGCTGATCTCGCGGGAGCTGCGAGACCTTTACTTGAGCCAGCTATGAAAAGTTCGGATGAAGTCAAGAAGATTATTGAGGAGATTATGTATGAGTTAAGAATTGCCATGTTTTTAGTTGGTGCTAAGACGGTTAAAGATTTAAAGAATGTAGATTTTGTGATACTATCCCCCCTCCGGGACTGGATAATTGATAGGGGGCTTGAAATATTGAGGTGAATTCCTTGTTCGAAAATTTGTTAAAAGAAATAAAAGATAAAGCGAAAAGAGTTGACGAATTTATTCTCAAAAATCTTGAAGGTGAAATCAAAGACCTATATGAAGCTAGTAAGCATCTAGTTAAGGCTGGTGGTAAGAGACTAAGACCATTCTTAGTTCTAACAAGCTACGAGCTTTTCAGAAGCGATAGCGAAAAAGTAATCCCTGTAGCAGCTGCTGTGGAGATTTTTCATACGTTCACTCTTATTCATGATGACATTATGGATCAAGACGAATTTAGAAGAGGGGTTCCAACCGTACATACGGTGTGGGGGGTGCCAATGGCTATTTTAGCAGGGGATCTTCTTCATGCTAAGGCGTACGAATTAATAGCTAAATCAGAGCTTAGTGCCCCAATCATCAAGCAATTATTGGCAGAGTTTACTGAAACAGCTGTTGTGCTTTGTGAAGGGCAGGCACTAGATATGTCCTTCGAAACGAGAGTTGATGTGTCCATCGAGGAGTACTTCGATATGATTAGAAGAAAAACAGCATGGCTTTTCCGACTAAGCTGTAGATTTGGCGCTATATCAGCAGGTGCTGGGGAGGAATATGTTAAAGCTTTAACTAAGTACGGAGAGAAGATAGGGATTGCCTTCCAGATGGTTGATGATTGGCTGGGATTATTCGGTAGTGAAGAAAAAACTGGAAAACCGGTTGGTAGTGATGTGAGAGAAAGTAAAAAGACGTATCCAATATTGTATGCCTTAGAACACGCCAGTGAAGAGGATAAGAAAAGATTGCTAGAAATATTGTCCAAGAAGGAGAAAACAGAAGAGGATGTTAAAGAAGCACTAGATATTATAAAGAGAACGGGCGCTGATAAGGCAACAAAAGAAATGGCTAAGAAATATATCGAGGAAGCTTTAAGAGCCATAGAGATCTTACCAGAATCCACCGCGAAGAAAAATCTTATCTCTTTAGCAAAGTTTACGCTGGAAAGAGGATTCTAGAACGCTCTCTTTTCATAATCTCATTTATAAATAAGTGAAAATGTATTTGCTTAAGACTTTATGGTTGTGGGGGAGAAAGAATGTCATCGAGATTCAATTATGATGTTATAATTGCTGGTGCGAGTATTGCGGGATCCACGTTAGCTCTTCTTTTATCAAAAGAGAATTTAGATGTAGCTCTGATCGATATGAAATCTAGAGAAAAAATAGGGGAGAAGGTTTGTGGGGACGGTATCTCCGCTAGCTACTTTGAGAAACTTGGAATACCGAAACCTAGCGGAGCAGAGCTAGCATGCGTTATTAGAGCATCAGACGTTATCGCTCCAGATCGAGAACATATCCTTACAGTGGAGGGTTTAGGCTACACTATTGATAGGTGGCATCTGAATCAGAGGTTCGTTAGAGATGCTGAAAAAAGGGGAGTTCACCTATTAGATTCAACACTAGTTATGCATCCGATCGTTGAGGGGGGAGAGGTTAGGGGTGTCAAAGTAAAAGATATGAGGTCGGGAGAGGAGAAGGAGTTAAGAGCTAAGGTGACAGTAGATGCCACAGGATGTGCGGCTGTTCTGCGTAAAAGATTACCGGAGAGCATGTTAATTGAGAATAGTATAGAGAGATTTGATGTTGCTGCCGCATATAGAGAGATAGTTATGTCTGATGAGGATTATCCCTGGCCATCTGACAAAATATATATTTATCTCAGCCACAGATTTGCTCCAGGCGGATATACTTGGATTTTTCCTAAAGGTAAGAATGTGGCCAACATTGGATTAGGAATACAACCACTTCCTAATGCGCCTAAGCTCATAGAATTGCTGGAGAAGTTCAAGAGGTTCTGGGATATTAAGGTGTCCAAAATATTGCATGCGGGAGGCGGAGTTGTACCAGTGAGAAGAGCATTATCACAATTAGTTACTAATGGTTTGATGATAGTAGGTGATGCGGCATCGCAAGCAAATCCCTTACATGGTGGAGGAATGGGCCAAGCAATGAGCGCTGCTAAACTTGCTGCTGATGTAATCACTGAAGGAATCGAAGCTAATAGGGTTTTATCCAAGGAAGATCTCTGGAGCTATGCTGTACGTTATATGCGTAAGGATGGGGCAAAGAATGCAGCACTTGAGATAATTCGTCTTCTGCTTCAGGGAATGCCTGACGACGAAATAAATTTCATTATAGAGAAGAAGATAGTGAGCGGAGAAGAGCTCTTAGCGATAGAGTCGAGCTCTAAGGAAAGCGAAGCGGTTTGGAGAAAGATTCTCAGAATGGTGCTTACGAGAAAAATAAGACTTATTGGAAGATTAAAAACCGCCAGAGACCTATATTATAAGATTCACAAGCATTTCCAGAACTATCCAGAGAAACCATCAGAAATAATTTCATGGCATGAAAAGACACTTCAAATAATTAGTGAAGCAAGAAGAAAATTATGGAAAAATCCGCTAGAGCACACTTTTTATAAATAATAATTCCTAACTATCCTCCAGCACCGGGTGGGAAAATAGCAATCTCATCTCCATCTTTTATACTAGTTTCGAGACCTTTTAGGAGCCTAATATTTTTTCCATTGACAAGTATTAGCAAGGAGCTATATTGTTTATACTTGCTTAAGATTAACTCCTCAAGTCGCTTATTTACTCTCTCTCCTAAAGCTTTAATCACGTCAGTAATGGTTATTTGATCGTTATCAAACTCGAGCTCCACTTTCCCAGAACCAGCTAATTCTTTGAAGAGAGCAAATAACCGTACTTTTACTCTCAATGTACAATCCCTCAATAAAACACATTAAATCTTATTATGAATACTCAAAAATTACTAAATGGGTTTGAGATAAAAAGTTAAGGAAGAAATTGCTTGTTGAGAGAAACTTTTTATAAAAATCAACGTGTGGATTGGTAGTATCCATAAATTCCTTGCGGGGGTGCAATCAGTGCTTATTACAATTCCTAGGAAAATTTATCTTGCGGCAGTCAGTGCAGAAGGTGAAACGGATTTAAACGCATTTGATGCTTGCTTAGTAAAGGCTGGTTTGCCTCAAGTATCCCTAATAAAGGTTACTAGTATTCTCCCTCCAAATATTCAAATTGTGACTTCCCCACCATTACTCCCCCTTGGATGTAATGTTCCATCAATATATGCGTATACTGTGTCAGAAAAATCTGGAGAAATCATAGCTGGAGCTCTTGCAATTGGTTGGACTGGTAAAGGACCTACACTCGTTGCTGAATTGGCGGAGAGGGGGCTAACTAAAGAGGAGGCTGAGAAGGAGGCGTATAAAAGGCTTATAGGAATGGCTAAGATTAGGGGACTGAACCTAACAAATTACAAGATAATCTCCGTAGAACATGAGGTCAAGAAGTGTGGGTGTGTCTTAGTGATTGCAGCTCAAGTTGGATAAGGCTTGGGATGTGTCTTGATTCCATTAACGGCCTTTCCCTATACTATTTATGGAGATCGAATAGTCCTGGATTTTTTTAAATGTAGTGCAGATTACGAAAAGTTCCAAAATATTGTGGAACTTCTGAGAAGCGTCGAGGGCTCATTAATTTCTAGGAGGTTTCTATTTAATAAGATCTACGCTATCTTAAGAGATTTACGAAAAACAAGATTGGTAATGAGAGCGATTAAGTACTTCTATGAGTATGAGCCTCCCTGCAAGCCAGATTATCAAGTCTTATTAAAATTCTATAAAATGATTCAGGATAATTATCACGGCGCAATTAAGCTGAAAGAAAGAACAAGGATTATTAAAGAGATAGCTGATAAACTGGGTGTTCAAGAGTCTGATTTGCTGAAAATGCTTATCTGCGATAATGTGGAGTTAAATTATTTCAAAAAGAAAAGAGAAGTTGACGCCAGAACATTACTACGTGTCTCAAATTTTCTAATTCTTGATAAAGCTATTAAAATGTCCGAGAAGGTAGAGATTACTTTTTTAGGAGAAGTGGGTACTCCGTTAAAAGTTGTCTTATGGAGAGCAAAAAGAGGGGGAATTTTGGCCGATTTTAACATTAATAACGATTCTCTTAAATGCATTTTTGAAGGTCCACGAAGTATTCTGGAAACTCCGGGAGAAACGAGTTATGGCCGTCTTCTTTCAGTAATCGTATTGGATGCCCTATGGAAATTCAAGCCTTGGAAATTACGCATATTTCTAATAATCAGGGGGAGAAAATATTTTATGAGGGCCTCCAGTGAAAGTTATTGGGCACCAGACTTTCTTCCTCCTTGGGTTATAGGAGAAAAAATGATTAAGTTTAGGAGATTTGATAGTAAGGATGAAATGCTGGTCTTTAGGATCTTAATGGATGCTAAGGAATCAATGAATGTTGAAGTAGAAAGGGAAAGTTCCCCGTTAATTCTCCCGAATGGTAAGATATTTATTCCCGATTTTACAGTGAGAAAGGGAAATAAGACTATATTAATTGAAGTAATAGGATTCTGGACAAAAAGCTATCATGAAAAGAAATTAGAAAAATTAAGGGCGCTTTGGAAAGAGGGTGTAAGAAACCTGCTTCTCCTAATTAATGAGAAATTAAGGGAGATATATCACTCAATACCTTTTGATAAGATTTTTTACAGAACAACGAAAGCTGGTGTCAGAAGTCTTAAGAAAGACATAATGAGTTTTCTCAGGGGATTGTAAAATGATGGATGTGTTATTAAAGAAGATTAAGCACATAGTATCGGATGGCGATTGGGACGGTGTCGTGGCTACAGCATTACTAATTAGGTTTGCAAGGAAGCACGGAATTGAGCCAATAATCGAATATCCTCATCCAGCAGAGTTAAAGGAAAGATCATTCGAAAACGTTGTCGCGGTAGAGATTACACCGACTAAGACAAAAGTAGTTAACTCGGTCATAATTGATCATCATGAGAAAATAGAGGGCTTCGGAAATATCTGGTTCTTTGACGAGAATGCGAGAAGCGTGGCCGAATTGGTGGCTAGGATAGTTAAAGAAACGTTAAGTAGAGATTTAATGGAGGCTGTGTCTAACATAGATCAGGGACTATGGGATGCTAATGAACTAACAAAAACACTATTCTTAGCGTTTCAAGTAGATCCTGGGAGATTCCCTAGATTAGAAATAACTTATCGTCTAGCTAATGGAGATGAGAAATGGGTAATTGAGTGGGCAGATAAAAAAAGTCATGAAGCTAAGGGCATTCTCTTAAGAGCAGAGAAGTTAGCGAAGGAAGCCGAGGAATTAATACCTAATAGCGACATAGTCTATTTCATATACACGCTTAGAAAAGACGACGGAGCTCGGAGACTAGCATTGTTGAAACTTGAGAGACTACACAAGATAGCAATATCCTTAGGTGTAGAAAATAATCGATTCGTTACTGGTACAATTGCCACTTACAATAAAGATATAGATTTGAGAGAAATTTTTGAGAAACTTAGGAAGGAAGGTTATAGCGCAGGAGGACGACGGAATGTTGGTGGTTTTCAAGCCCGTAATGAGATAAGTGTAGAGAAAGTAATTAAGGATTTAAGAGAAGTTTTCAGAAGATGGCTGGAAAAATAAAATCAGTGGGGAGTTGCATCATCATTTATCAGACCCGACCAACCCTCATCATAACCGTAAATAATAGTTTTGGAGAGAAGTTATTAAGGAACTAACTTTGCAGATGCGTTTCGCTTTGGGTAGGTATTCCCAAATTTAGTTATATTTGGTGAGGAATACCTACTCCTCATCGCACATGTCATCCCCTCCCATGGGCACCCATCGGCGGAGAC
>JAHKLG010000230.1 GCA_029856625.1 Candidatus Njordarchaeota archaeon
AAAAACCATATAGATCAAGTAAATAAGTTATTATCCTCATCTCCTCAAAAACCCCAATAAGGGCAAGTTGTTTAAGAGCAATATAAGATGTAATTGGAGGCCATAACAGGACTAGATTATCAGCATTACTAGCCAATATCCTCAAAATATACTCAGTAAAGTCCCTAGTCATAGAGGGTACGTACTCAACTGCAACTACCTCACCACCTAATTTCTCTATTTTTGCTCTCCAACAATCAACTTCTGAGTAACCCCACGGGTCATCTGGAGCAATAAAAGCGATCTTCCTACCTAGATTTATTACATAAGGGGCTGCAGCGATAGCTCTATGCCAGGCAATACTTGATAATTGGAAGACATGCCTATTAAATAGAGACCCAGTTAATTCTCTATCATCAGCTGGAGATGCTATAAAGACAACCCCATGCTGAATAGCAATACTAGCAATGGCGGATGCGGTGATGCTTGAGATGCCCCCTAATAGTATTTGGGCATTATACCTTTTAACGAGCTCTTTAGCCATCTGAGCAGCTATTTGAGGATCCGGCTCTCCAATCTCAGGATTAATATCATCTTTCGCGATTATGTAGATTTCTTTGCTTCCTACAACTAGCCTCCATCTATAATTAGGGGAAACTATGTCAAAATCAGAGATGTTTAACTCGTACATAAGCCCAAGAATTAGACCATTTATCTCCATATCACCGTAATAACTATAATAGCCCGTTCTTGAGGTAATAACCCCAATGACAATTCTAGTCTCTAATTCCCGAGTATTCACTATAGATGGGATTGCTGGTGAAATGGATGATGAGATAAGGAGGATAAGAAAAGATGTCAGTATAAACTTTTTCATTCTTATTAGACCTCGAAGTTCATTCTATTAAACTAAACTTCTCACCCTAGAATTATTTATAGTTTAAGGATTAAGGAAGATTTTGGATAAAAATATCAGTAATAATCGCAATTAAGATTATGAGAAAGTGACCTTGGTTATATTTAATATTATAATTGCTAAGATGAAAGCTAAGGTTACAGCATTCACTGCTGTTTTCTCATCAATCTCTCTCCACATGTTCCATGCTATCAGGATAGAAACCCAAAGACCAATTATATATGCTACTAAGGAGGATGCTATTAGAGGTATTAGACCAAGAACCATTTTGGCAAAAATTATCGCAATTACTGTAACTATCGAGATAACTAAGGATCCTACAGTATCTCCAGGATAAAGTCTCTTCGTGAAAAGGTACTTCATCAAAATTAAAGCCAATAAATAAACAATGATGAGTAACACATCATATAAATCAATCATAACTCTACACCAATTCCTACTTTACAGAATTCTATAGAATTCATCTTAAAAGTCCTAGGACTCCCATATTAATGAGATATTTGTGTGGATACTTTATCATAGACTGCTAACTTATTTGAACAATTTAGGAGTAGTAGAGAATTAATTATATGAGAACAATTGGGTATAAGAGAGAGAAGTTTTACGATAGCATGAATAGCCATAATGGGCTCATAACGAGAACAACCAATAATACACCTATGATCATTAACGGAAAGCCTATTTTAACCATCTCTCTAAACTTAAAATAACCAGTACTATAAGCAATCATCGTCGGTGGCGTTCCAATCGGCAATGCAAAGTCTGTGCTTGATGCTATAGCGACTATTAATGCTGGAATAACGGGGTTAATACCCAAAGCAGAACCGATGGGTATTGCAAGGGGTATTAGAATCGCAGCTGCCGCAGTATTGCTGGCAAAGGCGGTTATTATTAGGGATACAAATCCTAGAAGCATTAAGATAATGAATGCATTGCCCACGCCTATAAGACTTGTCGCTACATATTCACTCATTCCTGAGAGTACAAGCATCTCCCCTAAAACGAGACCCCCGCCAAATATTAATAATGTTTCCCAACTTATCTTTCCTAGATCTTCCTTATCGAGTAGACCTAAAGCGAATAGTAGAACACCCGCTATAAGAGCTATAATTCCTGATGATATTCCATGGCCAGACCATCCCATAATCTTGAATGGCAGTTTTTGAGAGAACCAAAGAAGTACTGTCACGATGAGAATCATTGCTGTGAGCTTTTCCTCTCGCTTCATTTTACCCATTTCCGCCAACTGAATCTTAATAACGGTCTCGCTCAATTCCGCAAAAATAACTTTTCCTCTCTTAAGATCCTCCTTAACAGGTAATACTAGGTAAAGGTACGCGAAGGCAATGAGTAGTAAGAGGAACGTAAATGGAGCAGCATATATCATCCAATCTAAGAAGCTTATTTCTATATTCGCTAAGCTCTTGAGCATACTAACGGCGATAGCGTTGGGTGGTGTACCAATAATAGTACCCATACCGCCTATGGTAGCAGAATACGCCACACCGAGTACTAACATTTTTCCATAATTCGAACCGCGTTCCTGCTCAATAGTCTTCAATATCGCTAAAGCTATCGGGATCATAAGAGCAGCTACAGCAGTATTAGACATCCAGAATGACAAGAAACACGTAATAAACATTATAGCTAAGGACA
>JAHKLG010000231.1 GCA_029856625.1 Candidatus Njordarchaeota archaeon
AAAAAATATGATTCTGTTTTCATATCTTCTGGGGAGAAGTTCGTTTCAGAAAAAATTAGGGGAAAACTATAAAAAGCAAAAAAACTAATAAAAATCTTTGTCTACGCTTTAAAATAATACTACGATTTTTCGTACTTAAATTTTTAAAGAAAGACAATATCCCTGCTTCTTAACCTTTTCAAGCATTTTGACCCATTTTATTAAAAAAATTGATGAAATTTATTCGCGAGAAGAAATTACTCTGATGCATCCTTCTACGAGATCTTCTAATCACTATCATTCTCAATGGCATATATTACCATTGCAGCGACTAAATACATTCTCTCAACAGCTGCTGAGGTCATCTTTATGTCAATTAATTCACCACCAATCTTTGGCAGCTCATTTGTTAAGAAGTTATTCACTTTCTCTTCCACTTGCTTCCAGGCATATGTACCGCTTGCGTGCCTCTCAGAAAAAATCTTGACCTTGTAAATCCTTGCCATAGATCTTCCTCTAGGAATTAGTATTTCCAAACAATTTTCTTATAGCTTTATTTTTAAGTATCCCCTTATCATCTTATTCTGTATAAGATTTTTGGTTCTTCGGAATCGTATCGGGCTTGTCAAGATTAGTTCTATCACGTTATGTGTTAAATCCTAAGTTATTCCACTATTAGGCAGTTAAGAAAAGTTTTAGACAAAATAGATGAGAGATAATTAATATGAAGAAGTGAGTTCCTGATCGAATCGTATCCTTATCCAAATTCTCGTCATAAGATTTATTTTGAAGAGTTTAATGATACTTCTAATTGTAAGGAGGAGTTAAGAATAAGTAAGAGATCGTTGGTGCTAACATGGTCAGGAGAGAGGCATTAAACTGGCTTGAGGAAGCTTTGATGGATCTTAAAAGGGCAGATAGAGCTCTTGAGTGGAAAGATTATGCATTATCTACTTTTATGTCCCAACAAGCATGTGAGAAGGCGCTAAAGGCAGCGTACCTTGCTCTTGCTAAAAAGATGTACCCCAAGACTCATGACTTAACCATGCTTTACGAAGGGGTGAGAGAACTGTTACGATTTTCTTCGGACCTTGTAGAGAAGCTTCCAGAAGTCTCCCAGTACTATGTTATGGCTAGATATCCAAACGCTGCTCTTGAGATCCCATCGAAGAGTATTTCTAGATCACAGGCTGAAAGAGCCTTAAATACTGCTAAGAAGTTGGTGAAGCTGATTGAGGAAAGAATTAGAGGAGTTGGAGATCCCTGAGAAAATAAAGAGAATAGTTGAGAAGTTGGTTAAGGAGCTAGAAAGGGTACTTGGAGGAGACTTCCAATTATACCTATTCGGGAGTTATGCGCGGGGAGATTGGGTAGAGGGAATGAGTGATGTAGATCTTATGGTGATTTCGAAAGAATTCGGGAAGATTCCGAAACATGCGCGCTCTCCATTAATAAGAAGAATAGCTTCGAAGGAAGTTTCTATGGAAATCCTATGTTATACGCCAGAAGAATTTGAGGAGCTCAAAAGAAGAAGCAGTTTTATAAGGGAAGTAGCTAAGTACTGGATAAGGGTTCACTAGCTCTCCTCTCATAGGGCATAGCGTGCCTATGTTCTTTCTCAGTAACGTAAGATAAGCGCCCTAATTCTTGAAAAATATGGAGATAAAAACAGTGTAAATACTATAAGATTCCCCAAGCTAGTATCTTGGGTTCGATGATATAGGGCTAGAAGTACTGTTAGAGAATAGATAAAGAGCGGAATTAAGACTAGGTGTTTCCTCGACAGATGAGGGATATCTGCCTTAATAAGGTTTCCTCAAATCCCACCACATTTATCTCATCTGCGTGGAGTACTATTAAATTTTCTGGCAAGTTTTTGAGAGCATAGATTAATCGTTCTTTAACCTCTTTTAAGAGTGTAAATTCTCTTTCTTCTAAGAACTCATCAATTTTACTCATGAGCTTTTCTGGCCATTTCTCAGGATGCATACCATGAATTATGAGAATATATTTTGACTCTTTATTCACAACAGCTTCATGAATAATGCTCATTAGGATTCCCTTCTGATCAGCGATATCAAGAATTGCCTGTGAGAATTCCTGTTCAACGCTTTTCATCTGTTCTACTAATTGATTATCTAATAAAGTCTCTAATTCCTCTGGAATCATCACACCTCTAATGATCCTTATTCTCAAGTTGCAATTTTTCACAAGGTAATCAAAACTCAGTCCTCTCTCATGCACCCCTCTCTCAAAATCTAGTTTGAGATCCCGAAGAACTTTTTCTATTACGTTTCTCATTATATCTGGATCTATTACCGATTCTCTTAGGGCTCTGAGTCCCTTATCCGTAAGCTCCAATAATACTCCCCGGTGTACTCTCCTCTTTTTCACCAATCCTTCTTTAACCATCTCATTAACGATTTCGCTGATCCATGACTTGCTTAGATTGAGTTTTTCCTTAATGGAGGATTGGGTTTGGGGCTTAAGATAGAGGAGGGCAAGAATCTGCCTCCTCCTTTCTTCCTTACTCCTCTTTACCGAACTCAACCCCAT
>JAHKLG010000232.1 GCA_029856625.1 Candidatus Njordarchaeota archaeon
CTAAATTAACCCCACTCTCCCGATAATTTATCAGAAAAATTCCACATAGTTGGTCGATAAGTGATGAACCCAGCTTCAGATAGCCTAGTGGCCAGACCAGAGATAAAGAAGGTATTAAGGAGAGTTCTGGATAAGGTAGTACCAAAGGAGGAAGAAAGAGAGTTTATAAAGAATATTGCTGAGAGAGTTCGAAAAGAGATTGAGGACTCTTTAGCTGAGATTCCAGTCCCCTTCTCCGTCGAAATACACGGATCTTTTGCCCATGATACTTGGCTATCAGGGGATAGGGATATCGACATATTTATCTTATTAAGAGAGTATAAGCCGAAATCATTCTTAGAGGATTTATTAAAAATTATTGAGAACAGATTACCATATGAATTTGAGAGAAGATATGCTGAGCACCCCTATTTGCATGCATATATTGATGGACTGGAGGTTGATATTGTTCCAGGATATTCTATCGAAAACAAAATCCTTTCTGCGGTGGATAGAACCCCTAGACACACACGTTTTCTCAAGCAATACCTAAATGAAGAGCTCTGTAATGAAATACGGTTATTAAAAGCTTTCTTAAAGGGAATAGATGCCTATGGAGCTGAGATAAGAACACAAGGATTATCTGGATATGCTTGCGAGCTACTAATTATTCATTACAAATCCTTCCTCAGAACTATAACAGAGATCGCACAAAAACCCAGGATATTTATAGATTTTACCAACACATGGGAAGAGGAAGAAGCTATTAAGACGTTCAGGAGGAGAATAATTATAATTGATCCAACAGATACGGAAAGAAACGTTACCGCAAATCTCTCAACTCAAACTTTTCTAAAAATAAAATTAGCCTCTAAACTTTTCTTAGAAAGGCCTAGCACAACCTACTTTTTCCCTGAAGAAAAAAATCTTAGCGAGAAAATCTTAAGAAAAAGTATAAGAGAAAGATCAATCATTCTCATACAGCTCTTTATAAAGGAGGGTGTCTCGCCAGATACTTACTGGGGGCAAGCTAAGAGAATACTTAGAAAGATAAGACAATTTCTTAAGCGGATGAGAGAAGTGGAAGTGTACAACTATGAGATTACAGAGACCAGAGGAAGAATAATGCTTTTCCTTGAACTAAATACTAAGGAATTATCAAGATATAAGAAAGTTTTAGGACCACCTATATGGGCCTCAAGCAAAAATATTCTAGACTTTATAATAAAGCATTATGATGAGATAGGGCCAATAATATCTATTGGGTCAAGAATATTTTTTATAGAAAAGAGGAACGCCAATGAAAGATCTATCGCAGAGATTCTAAAAAACTTCTTGGACACAATAAAAATAGAACCCTCATTCACAAGCATTAGCGTTCACGATAATCCCGAGGAAATAGTTAAGATAATTCTTGAAGAAGACGTTTCGGGAAAACTCTACCAGTTCGTCACTGGTAAGCCTCCATGGCTCCCCGAAATCTAGCAAATAGAAAAAATGAACATATTATGATGTGCTGTGGGACACCAGTAAGAATATGCAATGGAGAAGTAAATGTCTTAGGCGTGCCTAAAGTTCGCTATTGCCCATTACTAGACAAACTATATGGCATAAAACGGGTGACAAGAGACGTTGTGAAACAAATCGTGGAAATGAAAATTAGAAAGTTTGGGCTTTTTACTCCCCATCGTATCTTCGAGAAAAAACTATGGGTCCCTTATGGAGCATCGGAGATGATCAAGATAGGTCTTGAGAAGAAGTTATTTGATTGTGCGGTAATCGTTTCTGAGGGAGCAGGTACGGTTATTACTACTAATGGAGATCTAGTGCAGAGCATTGGAGCTAGACTAAACGGGATTATAAAGACAAGCCCAATACCAGGAATAATAGAATATATAGAAGAAAACTCAGGGGTTATTCTGGATAAAAATACTGCGAAGATAGATCAGGTGGAAGGAGTTTTAGAGGCTCTTAAAAGAGGGTATAGAAGGATAGCGGTCACTATAGCCGGCTTTCGTGCTTGGGAAATATCAAAAATCCGTGAAATAGAGGAGAATTATAAGGCGGAAATTACAGTATTTTCGATATGCAACACAGTGGTTTCCGAGGAGATGATTAAGCACGTTGCAAAAGCTGATCTCATCTGGTCAAGCGCCTCAAAAATAATTCGAGAGAGAATAGGGAAGAAAGCATTAATTCAACTAGGAGTTGGAATTCCCGTCTTCGCTTTAACACCACGAAGTAAAAGGATAATTCTTCAGTACTTAGAAGATTTTAAGAATCAATTAATAGTTTTTAGAACAAGACTTCCCTATACTGTTAAAGAAAGAGAGCCAAAGACAACTATTTGACTTACGAATTTGTCAGGGTTCATAATACTTTTGAAAAGTTTTTCTACTTTGGAAAAATTTAATTATAAAGAAGCACCTTAGGAAAATATTTATGGAATTCTCGGTATTTTGACTTCAACGGCGACCTTAATGAGAGTATTATTAATTAATCCCCCTTATTTTCATGCAATAA
>JAHKLG010000024.1 GCA_029856625.1 Candidatus Njordarchaeota archaeon
AATATCTCTGTCTGTTGTAATATTACTCCATAAGACTCTGCCCCAGTAATCGAGTACTGTTATATTTAGGCGCTCACCTAAAGTCCATATTGTGTCATCATTTATCTGAGTCGAGTTAACAATAATTCTGAACCACTCAAGTGGAATCGATTCCATGGTATAGTAATTAAAAATTCTAATCTTAAACACATTAAGGAGCATTGGGATTAATTCTGTCAGATTCCTAAGCTCATCTAAAGTTAACCACAGTACTTTTGTCACATTCATTTGGAGATCTGCAAGCGTTACTAGTACCGTTTCATTCAGCAGATAAATCACACTATTAATTAACAATGTATTTTCACGGATATTTGCTGTGAGATTATTTAATGTAGTGTTGATCATGATGATATAATCGTGGAGATTAAGAGTTACATTACCTATCTCACTTTTAATAGTAATCATTTCACTCGTTAAATTCCACATAATCGATATTAATGAAGAATTTATAAGAAATAGATCTTGTAGGATTTCGAATATCGTTCTTGATATTGTAGCGTTAATGGCTCTAATATTGTTTAGAACATTGATAATGAGTTGAGATATGCTAGCATTTATAATCAGAAGCTGGCTAGTTAAATTGACGTATAATTCTCCAATGCTAGAATTTATCATCAATAAGTTATTACTAATGTTTAGATATATTGAGTTAATGGTTGTATTTAGTCCAATTAAATCATCCTTCAGAAGAGTCAGAAATTTGCTTATTGATGAGTTTACTAATAACACTTCCTGTGTTGTGTTTAGTTGAATCTCAGTTACATTTGTTAAAATCAGCGTTATATTTCTTTTAAAATCGATTAATAATCCCGTAATTGTTGAGTTTACTTGAGTTAAATTGCCTATTATTGAGGTATTAAGAAAATTCACCATACTGTTTAGGGAGTTTATTTCATTTGCAATATTATATAGTAATTCGGTAATGTTTGATTCTATTGCTGTCAGATTCATCCTTATAGAATATAGCAGTTGGGAAATTGTGGCATTGATATTTTCTATGTGGATTTGAAGATTTATTGTTTGGTTTTTTATTGTAGAATTCAGATTTGATAGATAAATATCAATTTGGTAAAACTGCTGGACGAAGCTCTCATTCATTTTCTCAAGATGAGCTATGACATCACCTAATACAGTACCGTTTATCATAAAGTATACGTCTTCAGTTATATTGAGGCTGTTAAATACTGCTGCTTCTCCATTAGGATAAACTATTTCTAAAGAATACATGCTCGGACTTAATAAGTATTCTGCTATTTCTCCGGGAGCTAACCATTCACTCCATACTAAAGGTGTTCCGTGTTTTGAAATTTTTACATGTACGAAGGTGTCGTCTCTATTGTTTTTTATCTTGAAACTATAAACTCTAAGAGTTAGCGGGATGGAATCTTTTGGAATTAGTGTTTTATTTATCAAAGTGGTATTAAATGCGTCTAGCACGATTATATTGATTAGACAATCTCGTGGAACCAATATATAGGGGGTTAAAGCTCTTTGATAATTCGAAACTATTCTACAATCTTCTTCAATGGGATTTATTTTTTCCTTGCTTAATGAAATATTTAGGCTAAGAGAGGATGGATATTGCATAGAGATCTGATCAAGCGTTATTGATCCGTTAGCTACACGTATCTCAACATATCCGAGATCGGTTACTGACTTGGGTAATTGAAGTGTTAAAGTTTTCTCGAGTTCTTCTATTTCTACGAGTATCTCTTCTTGAGGTTGATTAATGTACGCAGAAATTGTGAAAGTATCAAATAATACGCCGTTTTTCTCATTCGTTATTGTCTCACTTTCATCAATGACTTTTCCATTAAGTACTCTGATTAATTTTATTTGATATAGAGGGGAATCAGTGTCTATTTGCGTAAATTCTAAGGCAAAATATGATGTACTATTAGGTTTAAGGAGTATAAGGAGCACTTTATGAGGACCTAGATACTCTTGAGTAGATGAAGAGGGGATTAATTCAAGTGTGCTAAACTTTATCACGACATAAGGTGGAAAATACTGTTTAGTAGATATAGTAGCAAAATTAGTATCCTGTTCATTTGATAGTAGAGATGTGCCTGATGATGAGTCATAGATTGTTCGCCAATTACCACTAATAATTGTCCAGTTTTTATTCAATAAGGTGGTCTCATAATTAAATGTGTCAAAGAATACATATGGGGAAAGAGCTGATGGATCCTGATGAGCCACTATTTGAGGTGCTCCATAATACATTGTTATATTATTAATACCGATGGTTAAATTAGCTTTAATGAATATCGTGGCTACTCTGCCATCCCAAGATTCAATATAATGGGGAATATTATTTTGATCTAGAACGAAGAATATATCTGTTAAGTCATTTTTTGTCGCAAAGAAACTGAAATTATTAGTACTTAATATAATTCTCATTCTACAATTCGGTAATGAAAATGGATAGGGGTTATTTACTATTATATCACGAAGAAAAGACGGGTTAGAGTGATTTTCAATGTAGCTCTCTTTGATGAAGCGGTACAAAACTTTGAATGCATCTATTGGTAAATATTGTCCACGAGAATTAAGTAAGACTATCTGAGATGTAATATAATCTGGATACCTCCATTTATCTGAGCTAGTGAAGTAAAGTACATAAGTACCACGATCTCTCGCAATGAAGCTCCTATCAGTGTAATTCAGTGATATTTCCGGCTCGGCGTAAAGGAATCTCCACCATATAGAAATGTTCTGTAATACGACCTTGGTGTTAGGCTTATCTACCGTTATTGGGAGCTTATGAAGGATATTATGGGAATCTATGTACTTATACATGCTTTGAAAAATCCTTTTCTGAGGATCTGGTTTGACCCAAGCATAGGATATATTGGCATAATAGTACATATAGTCTGGTAAATCAGTCGTCATCTCGCCCTCAAGTTTTATAATTAATCTTTGATCAATGGTTGCTACATTCTGATCAATATGATAAAGAGTACTATTAGCTATACCCAGTTTGACGAAGTCTTTTCTAAACGAATTATAGATGCTTATGTTAAGATAAGCTTGGGTATAATAAAACACATTAGCGTTCGTGTCATTTATGCATATCCTAGCCAAAATCTCTAAATAACCACCATTGAAGTTTTTTATTTCAAGATATATTGTCCAGGAATTTTTCTCTGCCTTGACTAAGAGATTTTCTCCTATTGAGTAGAGAGAGAATATGCTTCCAGATAGTATAGTTCCTTTAGCCACGTCTAATTCTGAAGGATATAAATAGCCCTCCTGCATAAATAGTACGCTGATGCTCTCGCCATCAAACCATGCAGTATTTATGGAAAAGCTATGTGATGTTTTAATATTCTCTCTAGCAAATGCATTATTCTCCCATCCACTCGCTGTAATAATCGGATATAAGACGATAAGGATTAAACAGAAAATCATAACGCTTTTTTTGCTAAACATAATTTTATTCACCAGCCAATTTTGACGATCAATTATTTAACCTTCGACAAGCGATAAAAGGAGGCAAAGGAAATGCTTAAGATAGATTTTCATGTGCACACGCGGAAATCTGATGGTCTAAATTCTCTCGATGAAATACTCAAACATGCTAGGAGAATAGGACTAAACGGCGTAGCAATAACAGATCACGACATAATATCAGTAAAAAAGAATGTTGTATTGGAGGACGGGTTCATCGTAATAAGGGGTATAGAAGTCTCCACGAAGCAGGGACACATAATTCTTCTCGATGTGAATGAAGCTCCGAGGAAAGGATTAGATGTGAGAGAGGTTATAGATTTTGCAAATGAAACTGGAGCGCTTGTAATTATTCCTCATCCGTTTGATTTTCTTAGAAATGGCTTAGGAAAACTTTCATGGATAATACCAGCAGATGCTGTGGAAGTGATAAATGCGGGCTGTCTCTTTGATTATTTTAATAAGAAAGCTTTCATATTAGCTGAGAAAAGATCACTACCCATGGTAGCTGGTAGTGATGCCCATGCTTTATCAGAGTTAGGATACGCTTATACAGTCATAAAAAGTGCTGCCTCAACACCAGAGGAGATTATAGAAGCCATAAAGAAGGGATTAACAATTCCAATCGGAAGAAGATATGGAATAGTTAAGAAGATTAAGAGGAAAATTAGTAAATTTTTTCACGGATGAGGATTTATATAATTTTCTCTCTCCGCAGTATGGCTCTAGCAGCAATTACACCAGTTGCACTTGCTTGAGCTAATCCTCTACTTATTCCAGCCCCATCCCCGATAGTAAAGAGGTTCTTAACTTTTTTTGTCTCCATCTCGGGGGTGACGTCAACTCTTGAAGAGTAAAACTTTACCTCCGTTACGTATAAGAGAGTGTGGTCACTAAATATCCCCGGTGCTATATTATCAAGGGCCTTTAAGGCTTCCAGAATTCCCACAAGATGTCTATGGGGAAGAACATAGCTAATATCTCCTGGAACAGCAACTTTTAAGGTAGGCTCCACGATAGATTTTCTAAGCCTCTCAGTTGTGCTCCTCCTCCCCCTCTTAAGGTCGCCTAACCGTTGAATAAGCACGCTTCCACCACTAAGCAAATTCGCCAATCTTGCGATATGCTTACCATAAGATATAGGATCTTTGAATGGCTCCGTAAACCGGGAGCTTATTAATAATGCGAAATTTGTATTATCACTTTTCTTCGATTCGTATGAATGACCATTCGTAGTAATTACGTCCTCGTATCTCTCCGTTATCACAAATCCCCTCGGATTTACACAAAAAGTTCTGACAACATCATCATATGTCGGTGAGTAATAAAGAAATTTGGGTTCATAAAGAATCTCTGTTAACTCAGCCATTACCTCATGATTGATTTCCACTCTAACTCCAATATCTACTGGGTTTATTTTAAGACCAACACCCAATCTGTGCATTTCTTTCATCAACCAAGACGCTCCATATCGTCCTGGAGCAACAATTACATATTTACCATGAATTTCTTCACCATTTTCTAATATGATTCCACGGGCTCTACCGTTCTCCACAATTATCCGCTCAGCTCCGCTCTCTAAGAGAATCTCAGCATATTTTTCTATTCGATTCTTTGCTCTTACAAGGGCTTTAGGCGTATTATCTGATCCCAAATGCCTAATTTTGTATGGAATAAGTCGTAAGTGAGCTCTTCTAGCACGACTTTCCAGCTCAGCAACGGCATCTTCATCGAATGGATAATAGCTAGCTTCTGGTGATAACTCAGCCCAAATTGAATCAACGTAATTGATTAAATCTTCAACTTCTTTCCATGATAATAAGTCAGTTAACCATCCTCCTACATCAGGACTTAGTGTTATCTTACCATCGCTAAAAGCTCCAGCCCCACCCCATCCAGATAAAAAATTTTTCTCTTTTAAACGTTTATCAATATCTGGTCCCTTTTCGACAATAATAACTGATAATTTATCTTGAGCATGCTTTATAATCTCAAGAGTAGCGAATATTCCAGAAGGACCAGCACCAACGATTATAACGTCATATTTTTGTTTCATTTTCATTCACTCAGTTATTTTTCTTCAAAATCAACCTTAAACCACCAGTAAATATAAAAGTAGATACTGTATCAACTTCCTAAGAGAAGGATCTGGAAAAAGGTAGTGTGGTTAAACATTGAATATTATTATATGGAGATTTATTGATCAAAAAATACTATCAATATAGCGGGAAAAATACTAAGGAGAAAACGCCGAATAACTTTATTCTGTTTAGAGTACGCTCCACATAAGTTATATTATAATTCATAATATCTTGTTAAGGATGTGAATAGAATATAGAATAAATGATAATAATGCAGGTCTTTGAAAGTGAAATCGCTTAAGAGTAGGCGTAGAAAAGGTTTTGATGCTGAGAGAGAATTAGTTAAAAAATTTAAAGAGAGGAAAATATGGGTTACCAGAATACCAGTCAGTGGGATTGCTCAGCCCCTGCCCGATGTACTAGCGGTAGCTAAAGGAATACTTTACGGTTTTGAGGTAAAGAGATGCGGTGAACATGCAAGATATTATCGTAAGGATTTTGATAACCTTATTATGTGGTTAGAGGCAATGAGAAGAGAGGGATTAAAAGCAGAGGCTTGGGTTTCTGTGAGGTTTAACGGCGGAGTATGGAGGTTTTATCAGGTAGATACTGAGACAGAAAAAGTGGAGGCAAATCCCAACATTGGGCTTACATTTAGTCATATATTAAGGAGAATGCTAGGATTAGCATGATATTACTCTATAATCTCTATTCTTGCCAGATCAGTTGCCCCTTCCCTCATCCCAACGGTCAAAATTGCTATATCTCCTTTTCTAAGAATGCCTTTTCTTCTCAAATCCTCAAAAACTTTAACTATGGCTGCTTCTAATTCTATGTCTGGAGTATACATTGGGATAAGACCCCATAGCAGGTTGATCTGACGTGCAACACGCTTATCAGCTGTAGCAATATAAGTTTCTGTTCGCGGTCTGTATCGAGATATGCGGTATGCGGTAGCTCCTTTCTTAGTATACGCTATTATTTTTGCATTGATTGATTCTGCGAGAAGCACGATTCCCTTAGCAAATTTATCATATATAGTCTCATTGATACCATCTACCTTAGGTGGAGGAATTTTACTTTCTGCATAACGCAGTATTGTATCCAGCCATTTAACGGCTTCCACAGGATACTTCCCAATAGCCGTCTCTGAGGATAACATCAGAGCACTAACTCCTTGCTTAACAGCAGCATAAACATCAGCTACTTCTGCTCTAGTCGGCATAGGGCGCTCCACCATTGATTCGAGAATCTGTGTAGCTAATATTGATGGCTTTCCCATCTCTAGGCATCTCCTGGCTATTTTTTCTTGGAGATGAGGGACCTCTTCTAATGGAAAGTGCATTCCGAGATCTCCCCGAGCTATCATTATTCCATCACTCGTGTTGATGATTTTATCGAGATTATCGATAGCCGACTTTGTTTCAATCTTAGAGATTATCTTGGCATCATAAGCATTATATTCTCCCAAGATTCTTCTCAAGTCTCTAACATCCTTCGCACTTCTAACAAATGAGAGAGCAAAGAACTCCACTCCTCTTTCAATAGCGAATTTAATATCCTTAAGATCCTTCTCTGTCAAAGTAGGTAGTGGGGGGTCCTTGCCCTGTACAGCAAAGGTAACGTGAGAGCGTATTTCTCCCTCTGATAGGACTTTCCCTCTTATTCTGTCATCAAGAATTTTTTCTATCTTTACTCTAACCTTTCCATCGTCAATTAACACAATATCCCCCTCTTCAAGAACTTCAAAAACCTCTGAGTACGGGATTGGTACTTCTTTTCTAGATGATAAACCTTTTCCAGAAAGCCTAATGACCACTTCTTCTCCACGCTTTACAAAAAACTTCTTAACAGTACCTAATCTTAAGGATGGTCCGCGCAGATCAGCGAGAATTGGTAGAAGTTTTCCAGAAGATTCTTCAATCTTCCTGATCATTCTTATCATAAGGTCTTTTTCCTCAAGCGTTCCATGAGAGAAATTTAAACGAAAAACATCAGTGCCGCTCTTAACGAGTGAGTAAATGACATTTTCCTGCATACTAGAAGGACCTAATGTGACCATGATTTTAGTTCTGCGCAACTTAATCACTCTTCTTCATAAGCTCTTCATTACTTCGTATAAATATGCCACATTATAATAGCGAATTTTCAGCTACTTAAAATAAGGCTTCTTATGTAGAGGGATTTTATATGGCTGTAATTCTTGGACAACCGGGGGAGAAACGGCTTCTCTTAGGAAATGAAGCAATAGCTAGAGGGGTTTTAGAGGCTGGTGTGGGTTTTGTCTCCGCATACCCAGGAACCCCAAGTACGGAGATAATAGAGGCTTTGGCGGATGCTGCCAAAGAAGCAGGAATTTACGTGGAATTCTCTACTAATGAAATAGTCGCTTATGAGGCCGCTTTCGCTGCTTCTCTTGCTGGCATTAGATCCTTTTTTGCAGCAAAACATGTTGGTATTAATGTGGCTTCTGATGCACTAGCTACCTCTGTCCAGATCGGCACGAATGCTGGCTTTGTTTTTGTGTCTGCTGACGATCCTCACGCGCATAGTTCTCAGAATGAACAGGATAATCGGAATCTTGCGCGAATATTTTACTTCATAATGCTCGAACCCGCCTCGCCTCAAGAAGCAAAAGATTTCGTGAAAAAAGCTTATGACATTTCAGAAGAAATTAAGCTACCAGTAATGGTTAGGAGCACGACAAGGTTATCACATGTAAGGGGAATAGTAACCTTTGGACCAGCCAGAGAGCCAGTTACTAAAGGATTCTTCAAAAAAGATCCTAAGAGATATGTTGTTGTTCCATCAACAGCAAGAAGGAATCATGCTATAGTATTACAAAAGCTTGAGAAGGCTCGAGAATTAGCGGAAAGAACAGATATGAACAAGATTATTCGCTTGGAGGGAAATACGCCACCAGTAGGGCGATTCGGGATAATAGCTTCGGGAGTAGCTTCTCTACATGCTATAGAAGAAGCGAAGAAGCTTGGTATAGAAGTAGACATATTAAAGTTAGGTTTTACATACCCATTGCCAGAAGGGAAGATAAGGGATTTCCTCGAAAATCACGATGCAGTACTTATCGTTGAAGAAATAGACCCTGTAATGGAGAGAGACATTAGAGCAATAGCTCAGAAACATGATATAAGTGTTAAGATCTACGGGAAGGATATTCTCCCCCAGCTCTATGAGCTAAGACCAGAGATCATAGAGAAAGGTATTAAGATAGCTCTCGGATACGAGAAGGGAAAAGCATCTCCAGCTCCTCCTGAGCCTCCTCAAGAAGTTTATGGTGTACATATCCCAAAGCGATTACCCGTGCTCTGCCCAGGCTGTCCGCATAGGGCATCTTATTATGCCGTCAAAAGAGCTTTGCAAGAGCTCGGAGTGAAGCCTGAGGAGGTGATTTATCCCACTGACATAGGATGCATGACGTTAGGCATATCTCCACCTTATTACATGGGTGATGTTCTTCTCTGCATGGGATCAAGTGCTGGAACATCCTCTGGGTTAAGCAAAGTCACTGATCAACCAGTAATTGCATTTATTGGAGATTCTACGTTCTTTCATGCTGGAATGCCAGGACTAGTTAATGCGGTATTTAACAAGCATCCCTTTATTCTAGTTGTGCTAGATAACGAAATAACAGCAATGACTGGATTCCAACCAGATCCAAGCACAGGATTCACAGCAATGGGAGAGGAGACAAGAATAATAGATATTGCAGAGGTAGCAAAAGCGATCGGTGCTGATTATGTTATAAAAGTTGATCAAGTACTAGATTGGAACAAGGCAAAAGAAGCTTTTAAAGAAGCTTGGAGAAAATATCGAGAAGGAAAAGTCGTCGTTGTAGTATTTAGGCATATGTGTGCTTTAACGGAAAGAAGACTGAGGGGTAAAGCTGGTTTAGGCGGAGTATATGAAATTCTCCAAGATAAGTGTGTAAACTGCGGAATTTGCTATAAGCAATTCAACTGTCCAGCCATATTGTTTGACGAGGAGAAACAAAAGCCATACATTAGAACTGATCTCTGCTTGGGATGCGGAGTTTGTATGCAGTTATGTCCAGTTAAAGCTATCATTAGACATGAAAAATGAGAAAGAGAAATTATGTAAGATCAATTGTTTGGAGATCTCCGGCTTTTTCTTTACTTTTTTCTATTGGAATCCTCTGGATCTTTTTCTAGGTCTTCTAAATCGCCTAAATGGAGCTTCAACTTTTTCATTGGATCTGTTCACTGCTATATTTATAGAATCTTCAGGAATTTCCTTCTCTGCTTCTTCAATATTCCCATATTTTCCAACATTTAATCGCATAGATCCTCTAAAAACACTGACGAAAGCATTTGATATTTTATAGGTTTTCCCTACTTCTACCGACTCTGTTTTTTCATCCCAAAGAGTCATTATTATTGTTGCTGTCTCGTCACCTATCAAAAACTCGACTAATTTATGATGCTCACCAGTTCGTCTTGAAGTGAACTCTCTCTCACTCTCAAGCTTCAATACTCTTGCTACCAAATCTATATTTTTCGATTTGGGCGTGAGTTCTGATATTTTCACGGTAGTAGTCTTCACCAACACGCTCGACCTCGAACTTCGCGAGGACCGAGAAGGGAAATCCTTCTCGGTTCCGGCCTTACGGCCGATTGAAAAGAAAGCTAGTTATTTATATAAATCTGACTCTTTGGTTATTACTGCTCATGGTTTTTAAATATGTGCATATTGATTGCTCTTCTCACTTATCTTAAAGCGTGAGTAAATGAGGTAGAAATCAAGAATGACTTGCTTATAAATTCTCCGAGCTTTCATGACTCTTCTTTCTTCTTTGCATGCAATTGTTTTTTACAGAACACATAATGGCTCATTAGTAAATGGATACACCACATATACCATAATAGTCATAATGAGGGTTGCTCAATTCACATGCTACAAGTCATGGCTGTGGTTAGTCTTCCTTTGAGAACTTCACCGCTAGTATACCTATATTCTTACATAAGCATCAAGATTCAAGCCTTTTCTAATCTCCTATCCAACGGTCTTTCTAATTCTAGCTAATAAGATGCGCTTAAACCTAACTATTTAAAAATAGCCCAATAAATTTATCTTGCTTTTATTTAGTTAATGGTCTATTGTGGCTATTTTGCGAAGGTGTCTGTGTGGTTCAGGTAGATCTTTTTGGAAGAGTTCCTGAAGTATTTGTTGATATCCATGAGGTAACTAATAGGAGGAAAGAAACATCCATTACTCTCTTTCTGAAAATGCTAGAAAAAGAGGGAGTATACTACCAAGTAAGGAAATTGCCTGTTGCTGATATAATTTTTCCACAAGGCATAGGGATAGAAAGAAAAACTGTAAAAGATTTTTGTCAAAGCTTGTTCGGGGATAAGAGTGGACGATTAAGACTCAAAAAGCAGATAGAAGCATTGGTAGAGAATTTTAAAAAACCAATACTTCTTTTAGAGGGGGGTCTATCAGTTAGGTTAGATCCAGTTAATAAGTCCATTTTTGTGCCTATTGAGAGAAGACGAATTAGTGATCGATTGTGGAATGTTATTGAGGAACAGATAAGAATTCACCCAAATCAATACGAGGGAGCCCTTAAATATGTAGAATCCTTAGGGGTCCGAGTAATTAAAACATATAATGAGTACCATGGTGCACTAATATTACTAAGCCTATATAGGGAAATTAAGGGGAGATCTAAGGAGCGTGAATATGTATCAAAAGGAGCTATAAGAGCAAAACCAAAGTTTAACACCATATATGAGCAACAGCTCTTCTTTCTCTCTGGCCTACCGGGAATAAATATTATACGTGCTCAGAAGCTACTAGAAGTATACGATACGCCTTTTAATGCGATAATGAAGGTAACAAGATGGGACATAGACGTAGAGGGAATTGGCGAGAAAACAATAGATAGGGTAAAAAAGGTATTACTTACACCATGGAAGAAAGCGAGAGAAGAAAGAGGTGAGTAATTCTGAAGATTCTCTTAACAGGTTTTGAACCATTTGGTGGCAATAAGGTTAATCCCTCATGGGAAGTCGCAAGTAAATTAAATGGCATAAAGATTTTGGATGCGGAGATTATAGCAGAGAAGTTGCCTGTAGCTTTTAAGAGAGTGATAAGTATCCTTCCAGAATTGATTTCTAAGCATAATCCTCAAATTTTTATCGGTCTTGGGTTATCTGGAGGACGACCAGCAATTATGGTAGAGAGAGTAGCAATAAATATTATGGATTCTGAGAAACCAGATAATGATGGTTATAAACCTGAGGATGAACTAATAATTGAAGACGGGCCAGTTGCATATTTTGCGACGATCCCAGTAAAGAGGATAATAAGAAGATTAAGAAGAGAAGGTATTCCAGCTTTCATCTCCAACAGTGCTGGAACATATGTCTGTAATACAGTAATGTACCTCTCTCTACACCTTATGACAAAAAAAGATCCAAAGGGAATGGCTGGTTTCATTCATCTACCGTATCTACCAGAACAAGTGCTTAATAAACCGCAGCCAAGCATGAGCTTAGACATGATGATCAAAGCCATCAAGCTAGCTATTGAGGAATCAGTAAAGGAATTTAAAGGAATCGGGGAGAGTGCTCAGATGGGCGATGAATCATCATCTCTCAGCTAACCGCCTTCTCATCATTAAAGAGACTAGCAATAATCTCCTCTATAGCTCCTCTGCTTATAAGAGCTCTTTCCTTACTGGATACCTCAAATACGTAGGGGCCATAAAAATTATTCTTAAGAAATAATCGAATAAGAGTATGGAAGTCTATTTCTCCTTCTCCCACAGCTAGTAATGCCTCTTTTCCTCTTGGAGCGTCTCTTATGTGTGAGTTTATGACAAAATTCTTAAGCTTAAGGTACTCCTGAATGGGATCCCCTACAACATTAGCTTGAACTACGTCAAATGTTATGCCCAGATTATTTGGGTTGCCGAGTTCTTTAATAAGTCTTATTAAATCCTCAGATTTCCCGATATCGAGTCTTCCTCCTCTATTCTCTACCGCTAATTTAATTGCATGCTCTTTTGCATAATCAACGATAGTACTCACGCTCTCGAGAAGAACCGTCTCGGCTTCTTTTGGATAAACTCTGCATGGTAAGAAGCAAAGACCAAGATGAAAAGTGACTAGTTTTGCATCCAAATCAGTAGCTGTATCAATTGTTTTTAGAAGCACGTTAATCGATAATTTCCTAACTTCTGAGTCTAAACTCGCAAGATTAATGCTATAAAAGGGAGCGTGTAATTGAAGTTTTAAGCCATAATTTAAGCTCTCTCTTGCTATCTCTCTCAAATAATTAGTAGGTATCTTCCCAGGTAAAAATTCCGGAGCCTCACAAACGATCTCAAGTACTTCGAATTCCTTATTTCCAGCGAATTTTACAGCATCAATTATTCTTCCACCAGAAAATCCCAAAATGGAAGTAGAGACGCCATAAATTGGTTTCAAACGTTGTCACCTTAGAATCTCTAACATTTTTTTAATAATAGGCATACTTATCGAAGCTATAATCACGATTGGATCATGAACCAGAGGAATTATTTTCTTTGTATTTTCGATAACGTTAGAAAGTTTTGATTCGTCATAATCAAGGTCCCAAGGAGTTGGTGGAAGACCAACATAAATGATTCGGATGTATTTCTTGAGAATCCTGTCATATATAAGGTGTTGTATTGATTCCCTGACATTTAGTAGATGAGCTATATTTAGGGCTACTCCAATATTATCATGATGAGAGCATAGCTCTATTATTTTGCGAAGATCCTTAACTTTCTTTACAGCATCCATGGGCAAATAATAATTCTCTATAAGGAGAGTAACATTTAATCTAGATGCGTATTCTAAAAGCTCCTCAAGGCTTTCTAATAATCTTTTTTGAGCGAATACGCGTTTTCTCTTCTCTTCATAGAAGAATATACCTGCCCTAATAGTTACCAACTGACAATCAAGTTTCGCGCAAATGTCTATGCATCTCTTATACTGCGCTAATGTTAAATCACGGACGTAATCATTAAAGCTAGCGATATTCTGCGTGAATGCTGGAGCCTTTATGCTCACTGATAATTTGCTCGAATTTAATATTTCGCGAAGTTCCTTTAAGTACTCGTTAGGGGTATCAAGTGTAAAATGTTTAGGAGAGCAGAAAATATCTAGATGGTCAACTTTAAGATTTTTGGCTACCTCTACCGCTTTTAAGACACCCTCTTTAAAGCATACTATAGAAGAGATGCCCAATTGCAATAAAAGCACCAGGAATACTATTTCTGTGTCCCAGATGATAGATTTTTTAGGCCGGGATTTCCTCTAGTAGCTTTTTTGCTATTTTTCGGCCTTCCTCAAAAGCTCTCTTGTTAAGCTCTATCACTCTTCCTTTTCCCGCGAATACTCTTTCTATAGCTTTTAAACAGTTTTCGGGGGATAATGGGAATTC
>JAHKLG010000025.1 GCA_029856625.1 Candidatus Njordarchaeota archaeon
TAAGGCCTGATAGCGTTAGTGGATCTCTTTTTAGCACTTCGGAGGTGACTTATTAAGTTATCTAGAGGAATAATACCATCTTTTTTTATTCATCAATAATTTAAAAATGATATTACATAGGATGCATTAAAGTTTTATACATGTTTTTCTTCTTTCTTCTTCACCATTTCTTTCCTAGGGTTTTAGCCTATGAGAAATGTAGCTATCGTTGGTATCGGTCATTCAAAGTTTGGTAAGCGTTTAGATGTTTCCCTGCCCGAGCTTGCTTGGGAAGCTATTAAGGAAGCTATTGATGATGCTGGTATAGATTCCTCAGATATCGGTTTTATCTCGTTATCAAATGTTGGTGTTTGGAGTTCGGAGGTATCTCCAGCTGCTATTATACTTGATTATGCTGATCTAAACCCAGTAGAAGTTATTAGGGTGGAAACCGCGTGTGCTTCTGGGAGTGCTGCTGTTAAGGCTGCTTATATGGCTATTGCGAGTGGTCAGGTAGATATAGCTATGGCTCTTGGTGTTGAGAGAATGAATGAGATGAAGACTCCTGAGGTTATTGAGATTCTTGCTAGGATTGGGAATTATTTCTGGGAGTTCCATAACTTTGGTCCAACATTCGTTGGTTATTATGCTCTTTTCGCTACGCAATATATGAATAAGTATGGGGCTACTGAGGAGGATCTAGCTAGGGTTGCTGTTAAAAATCACTATTACGCATCCTTTAATCCCAAGGCACATTTTCCGAAGAAGATTTCTCTTGAGGATGCATTGAATTCTCCATATATCGCTTGGCCCTTAAAACTTTATGATTGCTCCCCAATATCTGATGGAGCAGCCGCGGTGATTTTAGCCTCTGAGGAAGTTGCAAGGAAGTTAACAGATTCTCCTGTGTGGATTAGAGCTATTGAGGGAGCGACGGCCAGAGCTAACCATAGTAAGAGAGAAGATCTTCTTGGAATCCCATCTGCTAGGATAGCTGCTAAAAAAGCTTATAAGAAAGCTGGCATCGATCCAGAGAATCCGATCAAGCATCTCGATTTAGCAGAAGTTCATGATTGTTTTACCATAGCAGAGATAATGGCATATGAGGATCTTGGATTCGCTAAAAGGGGAGAGGGCTATAAACTAATCCGTGAGGAACAAACATACATAGGGGGTTTAATCCCCGTGAATCTAAGTGGTGGTTTAAAGGCTAAAGGTCATCCAATAGGAGCTACAGGGGTTAGTATGGTTGCTGAGCTTACCAAGCAGCTCCGCCAAGAAGTGGAGCGAGAGCGTCAAGCACCTATAGAGAAAGGGATGGCGCTGGCGCATAATGTGGGAGGAACGGGTCACTATGTTTTTGTAACTATTCTCTCGCTTCATAAGCCCTGAGGTGAGTAGTATGAGTGAGAAGGAAGAAGTTAAGGGTCTGCCAGTTATTTTGGATAAGAAAACAGCTCTGCCTTTGTGGATTGATCAGAGAGTTTTTCCTCTTCAATATTATATTCCAATAAAGAGGATTGAGAACTTCTTCAAGGGGTTAAGGGAAGGTAAAATATTAGCGACGAAGTGTAAATCTTGCGGACGATTATTCTTCCCTCCGCAAATGGATTGTCCAAAATGTAAGACAAGGGATATGGAATGGGTTGAGCTGAGTAATGAAGCAGAATTAGTATCCTATACGATCATTAAAGTTAAGCCTAAGACGTTTGGGCATTACGAAGACTATATAATTGCGATAGGGAAACTAAAAAAGGAGAATATCAATATATTTGCATGGCTAAAAACTTCCGACCCATCTAAGATAAGAATAGGTATGAAGCTTAAGCTAGTTGTATCTGAGAGGCTGCCAGAGAAGTATCTTGTCTACGAATTTGTTCCCGCGGAGGATTTATAGGAACAAACAACTTTTCAAAAACAATTAACTTTTTATATGATTCTGTAATACCTATACATAGATATTCCATCTTTTTCAGAATTTTTAAAAATCGTTAATGCTGTGGTACCTTTCCCTCCTGCGTATACCGCTGGTGAAATACTGGTGAGTATTGACGTAGCAGAGCTTATAAAATGTCTCTCAGAAACAATAACTAAACAGCTCGAAAACCTGCCCTCAAAAGATCTAAGGAGAAAGCTAGCTCAAGAGATAGCTCTTGAAATCATTACTGAAAAAATCAGGAAGAGTAGGAATCCTTACGAACTTCTACATGAATTAGAGACAGATCTATGGCTTCGTTATGACATTCTTCTATCAAGTAGTGATCGCGAAAGGATATACCGCACCCTAAATGGCTTAAGGTGAATTCTTCCCTACTCACTTAAAATTTTTTATTTATTTTATTTATCTGGTCTTTCCCGTCATGGAGGATTTTTAACGGTATTGTTATTGGCGGAGATAAGATTCTCGCTTCGCAGTTTCCTTTCTTGAATATACATTGGTCTTAGAAATATATACAATGCCTTTACTATCAAATAAAGGTATACTTCTCCTGCCTTGTGTTTAAGGGGAGTCTTATGGACTTCAAGTTTTCCGAGGAAGAAGAATTATTTAGAGAAAGCGTAATTGAATTCTGTAAGCGTCATATTGAGCCCGTTTGGGTAGAACTTGATGAGAAAGGTAAAATACCCATCGAGCTAATCAAGAAGATGGGTGAACAAGGGCTCTTCTGTATTCCTTGTTCGGATACTTATGGAGGGATGGGCGGAACATACTTAATGGCCGTGATTGCTGTTGAGGAGATTGCTTACCACGAGCCTGCTGTTGGGTTAGCGGTTTATACACTATTAAATAATGGGTGGCCTTATGCTCTAGAATTGTTTGGGACAGAGGAAGCTAAACAAGAGATAATTCCCAGGGTTGCTAGAGGAGAAGCATTCTATGGAATCGCCTCAACAGAACCCCATGGTGGAAGCGATGTCGCTGGTACAAGAATGCGTGCGGAGAAGAGAGGCGATGTTTGGGTACTAAATGGCGAAAAAGTGTATATTAGTGGTGTTAGAGAGCTTCAAGAGCTCCCATACGGAGGTGGCTTTTTCACAGTAACTAGGACGGGTACTCTTGAGGAAGGTCGTAAGGGGTTAACAGCTTTTAGTGTTCTTCCAAAATGGAAAGGGAAGATTAAGCCTGGCTTTGAACCATCGATCTATGATGATATAGGTAGGCATGCGTTATCAACAGGGGGCTTTAAATTAACAGATTTTGAAGTTGAAGACGTGTATAGGTTAGGTAATGTAGGCGAAGGCTTCTATCTGGTTATGCAAGGATTTAACCTCGCCAGAATACTGGTAGCCACAGCCTGCGTTGGATCTGCTAGATGGGCTCTAGATCAAGCAGTTAATTATTTCAGAGAAAAGAAGATCTTTGGAAGATATTTATCGTCCTTCCAAGGAGTGAGCTTTAAGTTCGCTGAGTTATATGCGGAATTAGAAATGGTGAGGTTAATGGTTTACAAAGCGGCTTGGATGGCTGATAAGATTTATAAGGAAAAGGATCCAGCATACAAGCCTAGGGATTTAAACATCCCTGTATCGATCGTGAAAATGAAGGCACCAGAGTTAGCTACTAAGATCTATGAGGAAGTTCTTAAGTGGCTGGGGGCGTACGGTTATACGAAGGAATGTAATGTCTATAGGGGATGGTTAGGAACATTCTCATACACGATTGGTGCAGAAGGAGCTCAAAACATCATGAGGTACATAATTGCTAGAGATGTCATCGGAAGAGAATATGTTAGACAATAAAAATATACCATTTATTCCTCAAAATAAAATAAATATATTTTTTATTTTATAAGAATGCTCTAGCTCCCTGCTAATACGATGATGAAAGGACTACGATGAGAATTTAAATGATCGAGTGGGCATCGGCTGAGTTTTCCTTTTTTATTTTTCTTGTCATAAGTTTTAGAAATTAGGCCCCAATTGGTGGAGGGACTGCGTTATGCGTATACTTGTAGGTATCAAATATGGCTTAAAAGTGGAAAACTTAGTTATAGACCCCAGAACAAGAAAAGTGCTTGAGGAGGATACGCCCAAGCAAATGGAAGATCTAGGTAAACGTGCCTTAGAGGAAGCGCTCAGGATAAAGGAAAGAGTTGGTGGTTCGATAACTGTAGTCTGTATTGGTCCTCCTGAGGCTAAGAAAATACTGACGGAAGCCTATGCTATGGGTGCTGATGAGGCATATTTGGTTCCTCAAGAGAATTATGATTCCTTTGTGGTATCTAAGATCTTAGCGGGATTCTATAAGTCGAAAGGTCCTTATGATTTGATTATTCTAGGAGGTATCTCCACCGATGGTTTTACTGGATTAGTTGGCTCTAGATTAGCGGGAGAACTAAATCTGCCTTTATTACCATTAGCTAAGAAGGTGGAGATAAAGGATCAAGAGGTTATCGTTGAAAGCGATTTGGGGGATGGAATCTATAAATTAAAGAGCAAGCTACCAGCCATAATTACGGTTACTTTAGAGATTAATGAGCCAAGAATTCCTAAACTTCCTCAGATCCTAAAAGCTAAGAAGAAGCCTATTCATGAGATCTCTCCAGCCGATCTAGGCCTAGCGGACATTTCGCCTAAAATATCCATTGTGGATACCAAAGCATATGAGGTCAAGAGAAAGAACATTATCTGGGATGCCTCCGACCCATCTAAGATTCCAGAGGCAATAGAGAATCTGATTAATAAGCTGAGGGAGGAGGGGGTGTTATGAGTATCCTTATCCATGCATTTAGTGAAAGAACTTTTCCTGAAATAGTATCTGGTGCTCTTGAACTAAGGAAAATTATCGGTGGTGAAGTATACGCTATTGTAATAGGGCATAATGTAGAGGAACTAGCTAAGAAAGTAGCTAAGCTGGGAGTTTCAAGGGTATATCTTGTTGATCAACCGGAATTCAGCATATTTAATCCAGAGACTTACTCAAAGGTGATTCTCAGTATTGCTGATGAAGTTAATGCCAAAGTTCTTATAGTGGAGTCTGATATCAGAGGAAAGATTCTTTCCGGCATTCTTAGTGGAAAGCTAGGATGTGGGGCCATTAATGATGTTATCGGATTCGAGACAAGAAATGGGAAAATGATTTATAAGAGGGTAATATACGCTGGTAGAGCAATTGCAGAGGAGGAAGTGAGCGGGGATAGCATAGTCCTGGCGATCAGACCGGGGGCGTTTAAAGCAGCTGAGGAGGAAGGAGAAGCAGAAATAGTCAAAAGGGAGATTCAGGTAGGAGAACTAGCTACAATTGTTGAGGAATTTAAACCCAAGGAAATAGCTGGCGAGATGAGATTAGAAGATGCAGAAGTAGTGGTTGGTGCTGGTAGGGGTATTCGGAAGAAAGAAGACTTAGAAATGATTAAGGAACTAGCTCGAGTTCTTGGTGGTGCTTGGGGTCTCTCACGACCACTAGCTGCGGATTATGGGTGGGCACCGATTTGGATAGGCATATCAGGGATTTCTATTAAGCCAAAGCTATACATTGCTATAGGTATTTCTGGTCAACCCCAACATACCTCTGGAATTAGGGATTCGAAGATCATAGTGGCGATTAATAAGGATCCTGATGCGCCAATATTTCAGTTCGCTGATTATGGGATTATAGGCGATGCATATCAAGTTGTTCCCGAGCTAATAAAGAGGCTTAAGGAGCTCAAAGGGTGAAGTATTTGTCTGAGAAATTCGATGTGATTATTGTAGGCGGAGGACCAAGTGGTCTCACAGCAGCATATTTCTTAGCAAAGGCCGGATTAAATTGTGTTGTCCTAGAGAGGGGAAAGGAATTAGGTGCTAAGAACGTCTATGGAGGCCGGATTTATTCCCATAATCTCTTTAATATTTTTCCAGGATTCGAGAAAGAAGCTCCAATTGAGAGATGGGTTCGTAAGGAAAGGATCTTTGTTCTGGATAAGAACGATGGCTTATCAATTGAGTTTCATAAGAGTAATGAGCAGTTAAAGAATAGCTTTACAGCATACCTGACGAAATTCGTTAAATGGCTTGGAGAGAAGGCTGAGGGAGAAGGAGCCTTAATTGCCACGGGGGTTCGAGTTGATTCACTACTTCTGGAGAATAACTATGTGCGTGGGGTAATTGCGGATGGAGAAAAAATGGAGGCCGATTATACAATAGTTGCAGAGGGAGCAAATTCGATCTTACTAGAGAATGCTGGTTTAAAGAAAAAGACAGAGCCTCATGAGGTAGCCTTAGGTATTAAGGAGGTAATTAGGTTAGATGAACAAACAATAAACCAGCGATTTGGATTAGAATCCTCTGAGGAGGGATTAGCCGGATTATTGTTAGGAGAGGCTTCTAAAGGCATGATTGGTGGTGGTTTTCTATATACAATGAGGAATGAGGTAACAATCGGTGTGGTGGTTAGATTAGACGAATTTGAGAGAAGAAGGATATATGCTCACGAAATCGTGGAAGATCTAAGGCTTCATCCAATGCTCAAACCATTGTTAAGAGGAGGATATATGCTTGAGTATTCTGCACATCTAATAGTTGAAAAAGGGGCATCAGATGAAAAAGAACTTTATGGAAATGGATACTTAGTCGTAGGGGATGCTGCTGGCTTTGAACTAAATACGGGATTAACAGTAAGAGGTGTTGATTTTGCGATGGAGTCTGGGAAATTAGCGGCGGATACGATAATAGAAGCTCATGAAAAAGGAAAGAATGACGCGGAGGCGTTAAAGATCTATGTTAACAAATTAAGAGAGAGCTTTGTTTTGAAGGAACTTAAAGCCTTTAGAAAAGCACCAAAATTCCTGGGAAATAGGAGGATATATGAAGCCTATCCAAAAATACTATGCAGTTTCTTTAGAGATATTTACACTGTAGAGGGTGTTCCTAAGAGGCTATATCCGACACTCAGAAGAAATATGAAAGGAAGAATTTCTATACTAACGTTGTTTAAGGATCTAATAGGTGCGGTGAGGTCTTTATGAGTTCTTCTATTGATGAAAGAAAACTAAGTATAGATGAAAGGCTGTCTCTAGATAATTTCGAGATCGATAAAGAGTCCCATATCATAGTTGATACAAACATATGCAAGAGATGCGTCTCAAAAGTCTGTGTCTATGCTTGCCCAGCACATTTGTACCGATTAGAGAATGGGGAAATAATCTTTAATCATGAAGGTTGCTTAGAATGTGGAACATGTAGAATAGTGTGTCCCTTAGGAGCTATTAAGTGGAATAATCCGAGGGGCGGTTTCGGAATCCATTATAGATACGGGTAACAATGGATAGAAAATAATTGCTAGAATCAATCCATTTTTTCCTTTTTACCCTTAACCTTTCTCCTCTCCCCCTCCTTCATATCCAGCCTGAAGTGCTTTCCTCACGTTCTCTTCTTGCTTTCCCTAAGGCATAGCTAGTTCTGGTAACTTTTTGGATCCGAGTAGGATCAGTATTATTAAGAGGAAGGAACGAAAATTCCTAGAAGCCGAAGGCCGAACTACATGAAAACCGCCTACTTGGGGTTAAAAACTTGATGTAGGAGCTTCACAAAATCTACTATTTAATTATTTCATGTTACTTGTGACCGATATTTTAGGATAATTAGGTTAATCATAATCTAAATTGCTTAATGTAGCAGAGCGCCTGTATATTATGACACATATCGGGTATATACGGTATATTATATATTTTTAGAATACGTGTGCAGTAAGGTAATGTAAATAATTTTGGAATGTAAGAAATTACCGGGCGATTCTAGATGCCACTTTTCGCTAAGCTAAGAAAATGGGCATTTAAAAGATCTCTGTGGGTATTTCACCTTAATACGGGTAGTTGTAATGGATGCGACATAGAGATTCTTGACCTATTTACGCCGAGATACGATGTTGAAAGATTCGGCATTAAAATGGTTGGATCTCCAAGGCATGCTGATGTTCTCGTTGTCACGGGCCCCATAACTAAGAAGTCCCTGCCGAGAGTTCTACGAGTATATGAGCAGATGCCTGATCCGAAATATGTGGTAGTAGTGGGTACATGTGGAAGTACTGGAGGGCTTTTTCAAGGGTCTTATAACACTATGGGCTCGGTAGATAAAGTCTTACCTGTTGATGCATATGTGATCGGTTGTCCTGCAAAGCCAGAAGCAATAATTGACGCGTTTACTAAGTTGATGGAAAAAATTGAGAGGGGCAGGAAATGAGTGTTTGTGATGAAATATCAAATGTATTTAAGGACAAAGTGAAGTGTTTCACTGATAAATTTGGGGAAGTATGGATTGAGACAGGAATTGATTCTTTGAAGGATATTCTTAAGTACTTAAATGAGAAGCTTCGTTTTGATCATCTCTCAACAATCACTGGTTACGATACTGGCGAGGAAATCGCGATTATTTATCACCTATTAAGGTTTGGGAAGGGAAGGGCGGAGAAGGTAAATGTTAGAGTCTATACCAATAGGGATAATCCCTCCGTACCTTCTATTACCGAGATATATCCCAGTGCACTCATTTATGAACGTGAAGTTTATGATTTGCTGGGTGTTAAATTTGAAGGTCATCCTAACCTAAAAAGACTTCTCCTCCCGGAGGATGTTCCGGAAGGTTTTCATCCATTGAGAAAAGACTTCAAATTATGAGTAGGTGAATGAGTTGGCTGTAAAGCTTCCTATAGGACCTATTCACCCAATGTTAAAGGAGCCGATAAATCTTACGTTTTATGTAGAGGGTGAAGTGGTAGTTGATGCTGAGCCAAATATAGGCTTCGTTCATCGGGGTATCGAGAAATTAGCTGAGAAGAAAACTTGGTTCCAAAATCTGTATCTCTGTGAAAAGGTTTGTGGAATATGTTCCTCTGCGCATCAAGGCTGTTACGCTCAAGGAGCAGAAAAAATTTTCGAAAAAGAGCCTCCCGAGAAGGCTTTATACATAAGAACTTTGATGTGGGAGCTTGAGAGGCTGCATAGTCACTTATTATGGCTCGGCGTTATAATGCACGAGATAGGTTTTGATACATTATTCATGTACACTTGGAAGGATAGAGAGAGAGTATTGGACTTAGTGGAGTTAATTAGTGGAAGAAGAGTGGGTTACTCCATAAATACTATTGGAGGAGTCAGGAGAGATATTAGTTATGAAGCCATAAAAATGGCTATGGATGTGGCTAATTATATAGCGGAAAGGGCTCAGTTTTATGAGAGAGTAGTTCTGACCGAGAGAACTATTCTGGATAGAACGCAGGGAATCGGATACTTAAGTAAGACGGATGCGATCAGGTTAAATACCGTTGGTCCTACAGCGAGGGCATCTGGTGTACGGAGGGATGTTAGACAGGATGTTCCATATGGCGTATACGAAGAATCTCCATTCTCAATAGTGATAGATACGGGATGCGACGTTTTAGCAAGAATAATAGTTAGGATAAGAGAGATGATCATAAGTGCTGAGATAATAAAATGGATTCTTTTCACCATGCCTAAGACGGGCTCTATACAAGTAAAATTATCCCCATTTACGAAGCCTCCTGAAAATGAGGCTATATCCCGAGTCGAAGCTCCACGGGGCGAGCTTTTTTACTACCTAAAATCGAATGGCTCGCAATACCCAGAACGTGTTAAGATAAGAACCCCGACGCTTGCAAATATAGTCTCCGTAATACACATGGTGAAAGGCCACTATATAGCTGATATTCCACCAATCGTTGCTGGAATCGACCCATGCATAAGCTGCATGGATAGGGTCATAATTGTTGATGTGAATAAGGAGGAGAGAAAAGTTCTATCACACCAGGAATTGCGTAGATATTCGATTAAGTGGTATAAAAAGAATAGAGCATGGGTAAGAGAGGAGAGGAGATAAAATGTCTTGGGGTGTATTACTTAAAGAAGCGATTAAAAGCTTTGTTAAAAAGCCAGTTACAATTCCTTATCCAATTAAGGAGACATCAGTACCAGACGGTTATAGAGGCCTTTTGAGCTTTGATATAACAAAATGCATCGGATGTGGACTATGTTCTCAGGTATGCCCGACGGGAACCATAAGAATGATACCAGATGAGAGAACTAAAACCAAGAGAAGACCCTTATTTGAGCTAGCCAAATGTGTATTCTGCGGATCATGTGTCGAGGTTTGTCCTCGTAAAGCCATAAGTCTCACCAAGAATTATCACACTGCAGTAATTCGTAAGGATGAGATAACTATATGAAATAGTGTCTTAGAGCGAAGGTGGTAAATATGGTAACGTTTTGGGATTTGGCAATATCTTTTATCATTATTATAATATTCTTCTCAATTATTTATGCATTAGGTAAAGGTGGAAAAGAAAAGAGGAGGGAGGCTTTATTTCCCTTCGTGAGTGGTGAGGAATATCATCCAATGAGAGTTCCTTATAGAATTCACTGGATATATTATGTGAGCTTGTTCACAGCTTTTGAAACAGCAATTCTCCTTATCCTATTGGCTTTTGGAGCTGAAGTATTAGCAATAATACCACTCCTTTACATCCTGATAATTCTCCTAGCTCTATTATTGGCTCCAAAGGAATAAGGTGAGATTATCATGTGGCAAGAAGTAATACTATACGTACCTATCTTCATGATTCTTGCCTTCATGATTGAATGGATGGAAAGAAAGTTCTTAGCTAGAATGCAATCTAGAGTAGGTCCTCTACTTACGGGGCCGAAAGGATTCTTACAGCCTCTAGCTGACTTCATAAAGCTTATGAATAAGGAGGAGATAACACCAATAGGTGCGGATAAGCTATTATTAACACTAATACCAATTCTCCAAGTTACTCTAGTGACTTTCTCATTAATGTTTGTGCCAATATTTTCCCCAAATCCAATTCTCAGCTATCCAGCAGATTTAATATTCATCATTGGTCTTTCCGTAATATTTGCTACTCTCATAGTATTGACAGGCTATGTAACGCCCAGCCCCTATGCTATCGTTGGAGCTGCGAGATATGCAGAATTAGCGATATCATTCGAAATACCTTATGTTCTGTCAATTGCTTCAGCAGCCTTAGTAGCTGGTTCTACAGTAATAGCAGAGGTAGTCAGTTTCCAAAAGTTGTACGGCCCAATCATAATCTATGCGCCAATAGGCTTCGTTATAATGCTAGTAAGTATAATGGCTAAGATTGAGAGAGTGCCTTTTGACATAGGTGAAGCGGAAACGGAGATTGCGGGGGGTTGGCAAGTAGAATTGAGTGGCAGGAGGCTGGCATTTTATAGATTAGCTGTTGATTTGGAGATGTTATTGACCGCGAGTCTTTGTGTATCTCTTTATCTAGGGGGCGGATACGGGCCTTTCATAGATTTGTTTGGCCCAGTTATGTATATTATCTGGTTTATTGTGAAGCTGATAATAGTCATCTATATTATCTCACTGGTAGAAGCCATATTAGCCCGATATAGAATCGATCACGTTTTAAGAGGTTTCTGGAAAGCCGTAACACCACTTGGGGTTTTTCAGGTTCTCTTGGCTGTGTTGGTAAAAATGTATTTGATTTAGGGTGATTGAATGATTGAGCCAGTGTTGATTTTCGAGTTATTCATAATATGTGTGATAATTGCATCCGCTATATATGTTGCTGAAGCGAGGCCAGTATCCAGAGCTGTAGGAGGTTTCATGTTATTCAGCATGTTTGTGGCTATCCTATTCCTATACCTTGGCTATCCATTCCTAGCCGCATTTCAAGCAACTATTTACGCTGGAGCGGTTTCTAGCTTAATGCTTCTTTATCTCAGCATTACTAAAGCTGAAGTCGTGGAAATGGTGGAGGAGGAGACAGAATGAGGATTGGGTACGTGTTAGTGGGAATCATCATACTAACAGTGTTTTTAGCTGTATACTACTACCTACCCTATATGCCATTAAAAGACTTTTCTAAGATTCCAGATTGGGGCTCTCGAGTAATAACGAGTCGTAATATGTTGGCTAGGAAAGTTCCAGAATTCCTATGGGCATCAAGAGGTTTTGACATTCTCATTCAAGCTACTCTTGTAGTGGCAATGGCAGCTGGTATGGCTATCTTCTTCGGTAAGGAAGCGGGGGGTGAATAGTTATGACTCATATACCTATTCAAGTATATTTCTCTCTCTGCTTTGCTATTTATGCTGTAGGGATATATATCTTAATCGCTAAGAGGAATATTCTCCGAATGCTTCTTGGTATCGAATTGATGCTAACAGCTAGTAACATGACTTTTGTAATCGTGAATTACTGGATGAGCCCTAATGTTATTGATCCATTAGTGAGGAGTATTGTGATCATATCGATGGCTGTGGGCTCTATTATAGCGGCTTTAGCCATCTCCCTAACAATTCTTGTGTTCAGGGTTTTCAAGACTAGAGATGTGAGGAAATTAAGCAAATTGAGGTGGTGAGACGATTATGTTGCTATATGCAGATGTCCTTATTTGGTTAGTTCCAATATTAATCGCTGCTTTATCTCCATTCATCGCTAAAGTTTCTAGGACAGCAACATTCGCTCTTTCCATCGTTGGAGTGGGTTTTTCACTGGTGTGCGCGGTTTCTATGATTCCAGATATTCTTCAGGGTTATGTAATGTATACTCCGAATGGAGGAGTTCTGGGAGAGGTTCCATTTGAGCATGTATTCGTTTGGTTAAATTTAACCAGCATTATAGGAGCTAGCATTAATATTGGGCTATTAGTAGATTCCCTGAGCGTATTCATGGTTAACGTTATCTCTTTTGTGGCCTTATGGATCTTTGTTTTCAGCGTATATTACATGGGAGAGGAAGTAGATATTGGAAGATACTGGTTCTGGATGAATCTATTCGTTGGTTCAATGATCCTCTTAGTACTTTCAAACAATCTCATCCAGCTATTCATAGCATGGGAGCTAGTAGGTCTGTGCAGCTGGGCATTAATAAGTTTCTGGTACAAGTCAACTAATCCAAGCCCTGATCCAAAGTTCGCTACTGAAGGAGAATACAACGCTCACTGCGGTTTTAAGGCATTAGTAACGACTGGTTTCGCGGA
>JAHKLG010000026.1 GCA_029856625.1 Candidatus Njordarchaeota archaeon
CGAGTTTCCTAACGAGAAAGGATTACTTAAGTACGGTCGAGATTTTGCGACATTATTAAACGCATGTGGTAGAATGGATCATCCTGGCATTGGCTTAAGTCTCATTATTAATGAGTTTAACATGGATGCCTATAATAAGGCTTTGAGCATTTATAAGCAGTATAAATACACAATCTCCAATATGTTATCTAGGATTAATGACTTATTAGAAAAGAGAGGAGCATTAGCCATAATAGATGGTCGAGAATTTATTAATGAAAAAATAGCTAGCCCAATTGCTTCGATTATATCTCAATCATTAAATGAACCTACTATTGTAGTAGTATTAAGTAAATCAACGAATGACTATGTAAAAGTATCCATAAGAAGAACCTCTCTTTTAGAAAATATAGACGTTAGAAGAATCTTGGAGAAAACATTATCTAATCTTCCAGATGCTTATTACGGCGGCCATGAGGCTGCCGCAGGGGCTTATATTCCTAATGAAAAAGTTGATAAATTCATAGCAGACCTTGATAAAGCTCTAAATCTGGATAGATCCTAATAGGGTTCAACATGATTAATCCAGAAATCGTAATTAAGGTTACCATAATGATCCCATTTCAGGATAAAAAAGAACTAATCTCAGTACACGCCGCTACTTCTATTGAAAATAGATTAGCACCTCTAGGCATCGAGATTTCTCAGACCTTCTCTAAAAATCAACTAATCTTTTATTTAGAGGCAACGCTCGGTAATAAAAATCCTAGACTTAAATTAGAGAGCATAAGAAGAACACTTGATGATTTTCTAAACTCACTGGTAGTTTCTCTTGAGGCATTACTAACATTAAAAGACCGAGGGCTAAAGAATGAGTGAATATACTTTTTATGTCACTGTCGAAAGAGGTGCTGAGGATCTTGTCGCAAAGGATCTCTTGGAAAACTTCCGAGGCATTGAAATATTGAGAGAGAAAGAGTTTCGTGGTAAGGTATTTTTCAGGGGAAGAGAAGAACATATTTTTCTAATGAACTTCTCGGCACGCTCCATAAATAGATTAATACTCGTGTTGTTGCATACAAGGAATATTGGAAGTCTTAACTTGATCTATAAACATATTAAGGAGATCGAATGGTCTTCCTATATAGATGCTGAACAGACGTTTGCTGTAAAAGCTACTAGAGTTGGGAGCCATAATTTTACATCCCTTGATATAGCTCGAGTATCTGGATCAGCAATAATCGAGGCTTTTCAGGAAGAAACTGGCAGGAGGTTAAGAGTGAATCTAAGTAAACCAGATGTCGTAGTGCATGTGGAAATGATTAACGATCATTTATTGGTTGGGATTGATACTACAGGGCCTTCTCTTCATATGCGCAGATATCGAGTTTATAATCATCCAATGCCTCTAAAAGCAACTCTAGCCTACTTATTAGTTCGGTTATCTGGCTGGAATCCTAATGAAGAGAAATTGCTTGACCCGATGTGTGGTGGAGGTACTATTCCGATAGAGGCTGCTTTATGGGCTAGGAATATACCTATCAATAGGTTCCGTAAGAATGAATACCTTTTTTATAATCTTAAGTTTCTTCATTTAGAAAAAGCAGAAAAAATTGCTAAGCAACTTCTTTCTAAGGAAACGCGTAAGGAATTGCATCTTCTTGGAATGGATATATCTGAAGAACATATTAAAGGGGCTAGAATGAATGCTAAGAATGCCTTAGTAGCTGATACAATTATTTTTACTCAGGGTGATGCTCGCCTACTTGATAAACAATTCTCCTCCGAAAGCATAAACGTAATAGTTACCAATCCCCCTTATAATTTAAGACCACGATTAAAACTATACGATCTTTATGAGAAATTCTTAGCTGCTGCATGGAAAATATTAGCTGACAGAGGCAGAATGGTAATTATCACATCTGAAAGAAAACTTCTAATCCGAATATTACGAAATATCAATGCACATTTTCAATTGTATAATGTGTTTAGATACGGAAGTCTTAATACAGGTATCTTTCTGATCAAAAAACATTCATAAAACGATTAAGGAGATATTAAGCATTATTTCCCTCAATTTCTCCCCATACTTTAAATAGGTACACAAGAGACTGAACTTTTGGATCATCCTTGTTTAACTCATATATCCTAAACCGGCTAATCTCGTATTCTTTTATAATCCCCGCGTCTACCAGCGTTTTGATATATTCTTTCAATGTATTATAGTTCAATCTTACGGCTCTTCTAAGCTCACTAAAGGTAATAAACTCTCTTTTTATGAAGAGTTTAAGCATACGGATCTTATTTCTAGCACCTAAAATGTCTTCTAAGGATATTTTACCCCCTTCCAATTCTCTCTACTCCTCTAATATTTTTAGAATCCTATCCTCCAGCGACCCAAGTGGAACATTTATACTTATCCGCGTAGAGCGCCCTCTTTGTCCCTTGCCCGATACTTCGATTTGTATTATCCCTCTGAGCTCATATCCTAATTCCTTAAGATACTTGATGAGCTGTGTTGTTCTTCGTGGTCTTTCTCCGTATTCCTCGCAAGTAATACGATAAATTTTTTCAACATCAACCCTGGTTACAAAGCCTCCATTTTTCCTTTTCAGAGCTCTTACTATGGCGAGAAGTAAAACTAACTTGTGTCTATCCAATGATAGTAAGAATTCGGGGTCAAAACGCGGCATTGTGGGATGCCTACTTAAAATAAGCCTAACATGCTCAGCTCCTAGGAAGCCATCATTACGCTTCTCAGCCAATCTACCAGCATCTTTGAGAATATCTATAGCTATTCTGGCATTTCCTCCTTGCTGCTCTGCTACATAAGTTGCTATTAACTCTAAGGCATCATCTGATACGGATCCGTTTAAAAAAGCTAATGAAGCTCTGTACCTTAATATTTCAAAGAGATCATCTTTGTCATACCTTCTAAGTCTGAGTTCATTCTTCATAAAAGAGATTCTTGTAGGTTTATCAATCCATTGAGGATTATATAGGGAGGACTCATCATGACTTGCAATGATAGCGAGAACCCCTATCTTAATTTTCACATAATTAGCTGTCTTTTCGGAAAATCTTGAAAGATTATATAATAATTCACCTGCCTTCTCCCCTTCCTGTCCCCAGAAGAGAGAGCCTAGCTCATCAAGAATGATCAGTGCATTTCTTTTCTTCTCGGAAAGAATTTCTAAAAAAACATTAAATAAATCAAATCTTGACAACCCCCTCCTCGGAACAGAGGGTGCTACGTGCTTTACAAGTTCTCCTAGTACCATATATACTCTTCTGCTTAACCTACAGTTAACATATGCTCCCAAGATTCTTTTCTGAAGATTTTTTTCAAGATCCCTTAAAACTCTTTTAGAAAGAACTGTTTTGCCTATTCCTGGATCCCCAATAATTACCCATGAAGTAAATAGCTCGCTTGAGCTATAAAATTCCATAAACGCTTCTCTCAATCGCAGTCTCTCTTCTTCTCTTCTAGGTAAGTCATCTGGAACAAAATCATGCTCAAGAGTTTCTGGTCTCAATAGGATACGTTTCGCGCTCAAACAAGGCCCCATCTTAATTCATTTCCATCAAACTATGTACAAAAAGAACCTTACATTATTAAAAGCAAAATATCATATATAAAACACACCATGTACATTCTAAGAACCAAAAATGTGTCAGTGAGAAAAATTGAACTCGGAAATAGTTAGGAAGTTAATAAACCTATGGTTAACAGAAATAAATTCAACAGAGCTTGAAAAAATATCTGCTGAGGAGCTCAGGAATATCATGAAAATACTAAAAGAGAAGAAAAAGGAATTGTTAAAAATGCCTGATAATATTTCAAAAGAGCTAATTATGAAGGAAATCACTATCCTCGAAACAGTCCTAGGTGACTTATTAGAAATAAGATTAATGAAAATAATAGGTATGCTATTTGAGTCTACTAAGCAGGAAAACCTTCTTCCTCATGAAAAATTCTTCCTAAATAAACTTATAGAGCTTTGGAAAACTTCAATTAGACTCGCTTATGAGAAAGAATTATTAAGCCAGAAACCGATTGAAACTCTGACGAGGATTCAAAACATTCCAGCTCTTCCAACAAGAAGAATTAATACAGCACTCGTTCTTCTGCATAAGAAAATAGATAACTTTGTCTCAACCAACTTACATATTTACAGAGGCCTTACCGCTAATGATATAATCGCAGTCACTAATGATGATTTAAAAACTTTCTCAGAAAAAGAAGCCTCGGTGATCTATTTAAGCAAAAAAGAAAACAATAAGTAAATGACCAATGGTTAGCTGGATATTTTGGATGCTTTTTGTTTGCTATATAATGAGTCCCCTCCGAAGCCTTATGGCATGCTTTGTGCTTCATTAGAAGGAGATAGATTCGTTACTAGAACCGATACCAGGATTTTATTTTAAAGCCTCTCCAGTTTTGATCCCACCATCAGGGTGCTTATTAGCTAGCACAATGCTCAAAAAAGTTTTTAAAATCGCAGACTGAGAAACGGTTATTGGTTACGTATGAAAATAAATATGTAATTATACATTGCAATTAAGATAAGATATCTTTTTAGTCGATAGAAAATCCCTAACTGACTATGGGAGCATTTAAGGCGCTTCAGAATGCTAACCTTAAGGCTTCAATCAATATATAAGAATATAACTAAGAGCTTAAATGAAATATTAGCTCTGGATGAAAATATTATAGCCGCCATAATTTCTAACTTATCGGGTATGTTAATAGCGTACGCTGCAAGAGAGAACTATCAAGAAAAAGTACTGAAAGTTTCTGGGCTTATAGAAGGATTGGCTGCCACATTAGCTGCTATCTATGGTGCCGCATCGGTAGCTGGGAATGATACTAAGCTTTCTAAGACGAGAATTATACTCATAGAATATGAGAAAGGGAATCTGATAATATGTAACATAGGAAAAAACAGCGTATTGGCTATAATAACGAATGAAAACGCCACATTAGGCGTTATCAGAATGATTGCGAAGAGGTATAGTGAAAAAATAGAGCCTTTGCTTAGCGAACTCGATGAGCTAATAGATAAAGAGATAATAGCTACAGAAACTCGACGCGAAATAGGAAGAGAACTTAATGAAATGTAATTCTTTAATTCTCATTTAACAAAATGTTTAATGATATAATCGGGTTCCTTTCCTGTTATCCGTTTATATAATTCGTCCGGAGAAGGGAGTTCATCAAGAAATGCACTGAAGTAGCTAACTATGTAATAGAGATCCCTATAAAGGAATCTTAATGCATACTCATGACTTATTCTAACTCCTTGTGCCATGTCAATTATGTAAGCAATTCCATTATGATAGAGAATATTATATGGACTCAAATCAGCATGCACTATCTTTGCCTTTTTGTAAAGGGTTTCTATATCATTAATCAGTGTTTCGAATACTTTTTCTGGATTCTCGATCTCTGTTACATCCTTTAGCTGAGGCGCTGGTGTTCCATTTTTCCCAATAAACTCCATAACTACTATATTTCTGCATATCGCAATAGGCCTTGGAACATGTACTCCCGCATCCCATGCTAGTTTCAGATTTTTAAATTCTCTTCTCGCCCATCCCCATTTAGCTTTAATGGGACTTTTAAATTTGCCAAACCTCTTGTCTCCGAGGGTATATATCTCTATCCTCTTAAATCTAGAAGTATGAATTCGGTATATTTTCACCGCTAAATCTTCGTCCTTGGGGGATTTGGCATAAAAAACATCTGCTTCCTTACCAGTAGAGACAACCCAATATAAGTCCTCAATTACTTTTCTTCGTTTAAGAATCTCCACTGCTTCAAGGGTCTTTACATCGAAAACTCCTTCCCAAACTTCCCGATACTCCTTCCCCTTTAGTAATCGGTCGCTCTTTGTTGGTTCTCGAAGTTCTTCCTCAAAGAAGTCTTCATTATCACTCAATAAGAGTCACCAATCATTGATATTCTTCTAATATGTCTTCAGGTATAAATTCGCGGAGAACCTTACCGTATTCTGATTTTAATAGCCACCTAACCTCGGATTTATCGTACTTATAAACAACATCTGCCCTAGTGTCTTCTTGAATCCCATACCAAGGACGAATTAGAATTATATCTCCCTCAAATATTCGGACCCTTCTCATCTTCCCTGGGATCCTTACTTTCCTTATTTTACCATCCGAACAACTAACCTCTAACCAAGAACCCCCCAATCTTCTGAGTACTAATCCGAATAGGTCTCCCTCACTCGGCAAAGTAATTTTAGATTTAATTATCTCCTCTATCTCTTCATCTCTTCTCCGAGACATTATGCTAAAACCTCACTTAGACTTATGCATTAATATTGTGAATGCATGAAATAGTAATATAAAAACATTGGCTAAGAATAGTATTTTGGGACTACATCATTCTTTCTAGAAGCAAATTTATATTCTCGCCCCAATAACCCCAAGAGCCCCCTATTTGATAACTCTTCTTTATGCTACCTCTATATCCGCCTCGTGGTGGATGCAGTCTGAAAACTGGTTTGAGCCAGGGTAAATCTTTAAAACTTACCTTCCGCTCCCATAAAGCTTTTGCTAGTTCCTCTATGGAGGAGAACTCTCCTTTACTTAATTCTCTCACAAGTTCGTCTGTTAACCTCCTATTTCCGATAACTCTTCCACGTTTTTTCAATAACTCTAGAAATGTTTCAAAATTTATCTCTCCCCAAGCAATCGTTGTCTGAGCTTTCTGAAGCATTCCTTTATAAGAACTAGTAAGTGGTATTACTACAGCATGATGAGGCTTATGAAGCCTTAATAATTTAAGAGTATCTGCTACGTCTTTCCTGATGTTAACTGTACCTCTAATTCTTACAACAGCTATCCATCGACCATCGGCTGGAATAGATGCTATTGGTCTGTGCCTCTTTTTCATCTCAATTAGCTCTAATGGACTAATCTTAGAACTTATTCTCATCTTTATCCTCCCCCTCATCTATAACAATGTGTACGTCTTAACTAATGCATCATAGACTGCTTTCGCGAAATTTATATGAGTCCTAGTATTGCCAAAGGTTTTTGTCCAGACATCTCTGATTCCTGCTAAACTCAGCACTCGTTTAGCCACATCTCCTGCTACAAGCCCTAGTCCTCTAGGTGCTGGAAAAAGAATAATTCTTACACTTCCGCATTTTCCCTCTACCTTAAAGGGCACACTATGGGGTTGCCCACATCTACATTCCCAGCTTCCGCATCCTCTAAGCACTGGAGCTAAGTTCTTCTTTGCTCTTTTTAACGCTTTAATTATAGCCTCTCTCTGTTCTGGATGTTTTCCCATACCAACGCCTATATACCCATCTCCATTACCAACAACCACCAAGACTCGGAACGAATTTCTTCTACCCGAATCCGTAGTTCTCCTCACAATATTTACATCGAGTACCTCCGCCCTTAAATCGGGAACTAGCCAGTCTACAATCTGCCATTCTGGAATTCTCTTTGTAATCGCAAATATCTCATCCACTGATTGAATTCTTCCCTCCTTCACTAATTTACCGATCTTTGTCATTGGCCTCCAACTAGTCTCAAGTTCTTCACGAGGAGTTACTGGATCTGGTATCTCCCTAAACTTAACCATAAGTAACACCGCTCTCCAACATTTCGGATAGTTAATTGAGACAGTTCATTAAAGATAAAAAATATTCTTATTCCTCAAATTCGTCTTTAACAAGCTCAGGTGGTTCGACGCCAAATGCTTTCGCTATATTATTTAACGTTTTCTCAAACTCTTCCGGAATCTTTTCTGGATCTAATCCTTGGGAAATATAACCGCTGAACTGCCTCTTGTATTTTTCTGGATCATTTTCCTTGAGAAGACGCGCATAATTCGCTATGTGTTCCCCTTTAATCCTAGAAATCTCAGGAAGAATCTCCTCGCCATGTGGGATTTCTACACCAGCGTCCACTAATCCCTTCAGAGCCGCGTATAACCTGTTTCCCTTCGTTGATCTCTGAGGGCCGATATCAAGAATAGCCTCTTTAATACCCGCTTTTAAAGCCTTGAGACCCGCTAAGTAACCAGTTAAATATGCTGCTGGAACATTCCCCCTGTTATATCTCCAACCATATTTAGTCAATTCAGTGGATTTCGTAAATACTAATGTTTCATCTCCTTCAAGTTTTGCTCTTACAAAGTGGATAACAATATTCCGGAGACTCTTACGCACAACAGCGCGTATCTTTCCTGATATAACCATTTTATACCGAGCTCTATAATCCGTTCTTCCTTCTCTCCTCCTCCTAAAAGGTACTCTATATCTCGGTCCATACTTTCTTGGCATTCTTATCAGCCTCTAAATAATTTTTACTTACTTTGAACCTGCTCAGCCATTTCTTTTTCATACTTTTCAAGATCCTCTATCGACTCTATCGGCTTGAGATTTAACCTATGCTCTTTTATATATGTGATAACGTGTGCCTTGCTTCTGAAAACTCCCGCTTTGGCTAATCTTCTTAGCTTATTATACGTTCTTCTAGAAATCACACCCGCATTTTTCAGTCTCCTGAGAATCTTCCTGATAGCTCTTATTCTGAGGACCCAAACCATTGAGCCCCCCATCCTAGCCTTCTTTGACCCCTTCCTTTTACCAGGCCCTCTTCTCCTCCCTTTACGCCTCTTCTCTTCACGCTCCCTAGCCCTATGTCTACTCACACCTCTAATAGGTCTCTTCCATATCTTCCTCTCCTTAATAAGCCTCTTTATGTCCTCCTTAGTAACAGCTTTTTCGACCTCATCTAATGCTTCTGGATCAATCCATACACGGTGAATACCAACGCCGAGTATTTCAGCTGCCATCCTTCTTTGAGGCAGCAAGCTCTTTGTCATTCTTCCTCAACCTCCTCCTCGCCCATCTCCTCTTCCACTTCTTCTTCCGTACCTTCCTCGACTTCTTCCACACCCTCTGCTCTTTCCTCGCCACTTATCTCCAACTCAAGTCTTGCTTCTGCCCTTCCAGGATTTAAGACCCTTATTCCAAACCTTCTAGCAAACTTTAGTATTTCGATCCTTTTTCTAATACCTACAGTTCTAGCTATTCTAACCACTTGGTTTAATGGATCAACATTATACAGATCCTCAACTTTATAGACCAATACTTCTTCTTTCCCACTTGGATGAAGATACCTCACTTTTCGGGGAGATCTATAACCTACCTTGACAAGTGGTGGTTTACCCTTTATCTGCAATCTTACTTTATTATCTTTTCCTCTTGGCCTCCTCCAATTCTCATCTAACTTCTTCCAAATCCAAGAATATGGTCTAATAAATTTCCTCTTCCTCTTCTTCTTTATCCTCATTAATCTTTCTAATTCGGTTTTTGTTATATTCGAAAGCGGGAGAACCATAAGTATTCGCCTCCGGGGATCTAACACATCGACCTTTAATCATTGCATATGCTCATTTACCCCAGGGTCTATCATCTCCTCTCCGTCTTATTCCTCACCCTCCCTAGTAACCATATACCTCCATACACCATCTTGGAAGACCCTCGGATCCTTTTTGAACTTGCCCCTCAACTTACACGCTTCATGCAAATTAGCGCTGGTTTGGCTAACAGCCTCTAGATCCGGACCTTTAATGATGACCTCATCAGGAATATCCGAACCCGGCTGAAGAGTTACTTCGACAACCGTTTGATCACCCACTATTGGTACTTTTATCTTATCTTTACGACCATAAAAGTTCTCAATAATTATGTATCGTCCCTCCACTCTTACCCTGATTGGGAAGTGAGCGTAAACTACTTTATGCTTGTATATGAACCATCTCTGAACCCCTTCAATCATTTTCTTGATTTTAGTGGCTACCGTGCCAAGTGGTTTGATTTGCTTATCCTTTTTAGCTGGTGTTGCAACAATTATTTTATCGCCCATGTGAATAATATACAATTCCTTTATGTGCGAAAAGTCTTTTTCTACACGACCCTTTGGTCCTTCCACTCTTACTTTTTTCCCCTCAACAGTCACTTTTACTCCTTTTGGAATAGGTATCTCTTCATAATCTATTCCTATTATCCAAGGATTCTTTATCGCCTCGAGTACAGCCTTCTCATCAAATAATGGTTCTAAACTCATTAATAACCCCCCATCCTAATATACGTACGCGATTAGTCTCCCACCAACCCTTCGCTTTTTAGCCTCCTCATGCGTCAGTACTCCTTGAGGTGTACTAATTATTAGTAACCCCATCGTATATGCTGGAAGATATTTTCTCTCCCACTCTTCTATCTCTCTCCACTTAACTGAAAAACGCGGTTTTATAGCTCCTATATTATGAATCCTCCCCTTAAGAGTAACCTTAAAGATCCCACCTCGAAAATTCTCGATATACTCAAAGTCCTCAATATATCCGTATTCCTTTAAGATTTTAAGCACCGCTCTCAACAGTTTTGATGCTGGATGCAAGTAAACTACCTTTTTACCAACCATTTCCGCATTTTTTATAGTAGCTAAGGAATCTGCAAACGGATCAAGACGAACCATGACCCGTCACCCGCGGTGAATACTTGACTTCTTGAAACCTAGTAGGTGATAAACTTCTCGAATACAACGCCTACAGATATAGAGCCCATATTTCCTAATCACGCCTCTCGTTGTTCCACATCTTCTACAACGATGAACCCTTTTACCCCTAGTCTCATAAATTTGCCTTCTCCACTCATCTATCTTTATCTTTAACTTGCTCACTGGTGCTGGTTTCTCACTCATTCGCATCCCTTTGGAACACATTATGTGCATTATGATAATTGTTAGAAGTGAACATGAAAGAAATTTAAAACCTATTCTTCACCCATAACGGTTACGACAACCCTCCTTCTCCTAGGCCGCGTATCAAGCTCCAAAAATACGATTTGCTGCCAGGTTCCTAAGAGAAGTCTACCATTTTCTACTGGAATAATAAGAGAAGGACCTACTATACTAGCTTTTACATGACTCCGACCGTTATCATCTCCCCATCTTTTGTGATGCTCATATTCTATATCAGATGGTGCGATTCGAGCCAATGCTCTTGCGAGATCCTTCCTCAGCCCCGGCTCATATTCCATCGTGGTAATTGCTGCTGTCGACCCTACTACAAAAACATTAACTAATCCATTCCTTATATTGCTCCTCTTAACAATATCCTCTACACGATGAGTAATGTCAATATAATCATTCTCACCACCCGTTTCAAATTCGATTACTTCGCGGTAAATCATATATATCACCCCTCACAACAACATATCTATTGTACAATTCTCCTTAATGAAAACGGTGTTCTAGAATGAATAAGAGGAACAATGAGGAGAAAAAATTATTGGATAAAATGAAAGAACTACTATTACGCGGAGAAAGAATGCTTGGAGAAGTCTGTCCCAAGTGTGGAACCCCCCTCTTCTTAATTAAGGAAACAGGCCTTAAGTACTGCCCGAGATGCAATGTCTATTTAGCGACCCCCGAAGAATTAGAGAGAGCAAAAATTGACAAGAGCATGCTCAAGATCATGGATTTCAATGAGTATTGGGGAAGAAAAGAAGCAGAGAAATTAACTAAAGAGGAAGAGAAAAAAGGAGAGATAGAAAAAATAAAGGAGGAGAAAAAAGTATTACCACACCCAACCCCACACAAAGCTATAACACCAGATACCGCCAAAGTGCTTGATGCTTTAGATGAATTAATAATAACAGTAATAGAGAGATTAATTATGAGGCTAGATCGAGAAGAAGCCCCCGTTGAAAAATTATTTGAATGGTTGTTCCTTTTAGTAAAGCTGAGAAAAAGTGTTTATAATGAGTCTAAACAATAATACTACCAAAGTACTTTACCAGAAAATTAATGTAGATAATGACGAAGTAGAGAATCTATTTAATGAGATTCTATCAAAGCCCGGAATAGAACAGGTCATAATATGTGATACTTCACAGAAAATATTACGTACCACGATGCCCTTAAGCCAGGCAAGGGAAATTGTATCAGGATTCTTCAAAGCATTTCAGAAAATCACCGAACGATTAAGAAAATATGGCAAAGGAGCTTCAAAACTCATTAGTATGAGACTTTATTTAGATAATTACCGCTACTTATACATAATAAGAGGAAGAAAAATCATAACAATCATTCTACAAAAAAGCGAAGCGTCACCAATCGAGAAATTCCTAATCAACATTCTCAGGAAAATTGATAAAAGCATTGAAGAGATCTAATGGTTGAATAGTCACTCTCCTCAACAAACCAATAAAACCTAAGGCTACAAACTTCCCATACACCGCCTTTATTAAATGTAAACCATACAAAGGCTCAAGACCAGTCCTATTATAGAACTCCTCATACGACAGGGTAAGCACAGCTTGCGCAGTACTCTCGTCCAACTTAGTTAATACAGCCCGCCCCAGTAATGCGCTCTCATTCACATCATAAAAGTATACATAACCCGTTAAATCTCCAGCCCCAGGACCATATATAATGAAGATAAGAGTAAAGTTCTCATCCAAATAGACACAGGGATAGCCCTGAACATACCGAGGTGCCTGAATGTATAAGTAATGGAGAATAATAGCACTATCTACTAAGTTAAGAACATCTCCAGTAATGAAAGCTAAACAGTTATAAGGCACCCATCCACCAACCCCCGGATCAAAAACTTCAACCCAAATAAAAAGATTTCTAATCGTCAACATAGTCATATCAATAGTATCATTATATTCACCACCCAGGTAACCAATAATTATCCGAGAAGGAATACCAACAGCACGTGCAAAAAACGCAACAGTATAAATATAATCAAGAATAGACCCGTTCTTAGTCTCCACAAATCTAGCCACCGGATCCCCAGATCCCTGAGTCACATTTAATGAAATATAATAATTAAGGACTATAGAC
>JAHKLG010000027.1 GCA_029856625.1 Candidatus Njordarchaeota archaeon
CTAGCTCAGCTATTATCGCTATCCTTAAAATCTCCTTATCAATATCCTCTTCACGAACTTTTTCTAAAGAAATCGGAATCTTGGAGAGCATATAAATCTCCTCGCAAGAGGGCTCAATATTCCCTAAATGTAAAATATAATAAAAATTCTTAGCATCCCTCCCTACCTTCCTCATATCAACTTTCTCTTTATATTCTTCACAAGTTCATTTACCTTCTCTAAATCTCTCTTCTTAACAGCTCCCCTGATCTCTATTACTGGTTCTACCATTTCCCAACCAAGCTGATCTAGCATTTTTTGAATCTGTTTATAACCTCCACCAGCCCATCCACTTGAGCCAAATATTGCGTAGTACCTATTTTTTAGTTTCTTAATAGTTAGGAGATATGCTATATAATATATTGGAGGAAACGCTATATTTTCATAAGTGGGTACTCCAAAAATGATTATCTTTGAGTCCCAAGCCTTACTCAGAGCATAACTAGGGTGCTCATTAACGGCATTATGTAATTCTACCCTCACACCCTCCTCAACAAGTTTCTTGGCGATATATTCTGCTAATTCTCTTGTGAAGCCATACATGCTACCATAAATAATCAAGACTTTATCCTCGGCCTCATATTTACTCAGCTTTTCATAAAGGGAAACTATCTTGGATGGCTCTCTCCTCCAGATAGGACCATGCGAAGGAGCTATAATCCTTATTTCCAAACCAGATAATTTCTTTAAAGCATTTAAGACCGCATAAGCGTATGCTCCCACAATATTTGAATAATACCTTTTAGCCTCTTCTAGGTAGAACTTGATATCTACCTCATCATCAAATAATCCACCATCAAGAGTGCCATAAGAACCGAAAGCATCTCCGCTAAATAGTATCTTATTCCTCTCCTCATAGGTCATTATCGTATCTGGCCAGTGGACACCAGGTGTGTTGAAGAATCTTAATTTATGTTCGCCTAACTCTATAATATCTCCATCCTTCACAGTTACAAATCTATCCGCGGGTATGTTATACAGATTCATTAGAATGTTCTTAGCCATGGTTGATGATACAATTTTAGCATTAGAGGCTATTCTCAAGAGAAAGGGCAAGGTGCCGCTGTGATCGGGCTCAGAGTGGTTCACAACTATGTAATCAATTTTTTCTGGACTAGTTACCATAGATATATTATTATAGAGTTCTCTCTCAAAGCCAGCTTTTGCACCACCCTCTACCAGAGTTACTTTCTCATCAATAATTAAGTATGCGTTATAACTTATTCCGTTAGGGATAAACCAGATCCCCTCAAAGAAGCGCGTCAACCTATCGTTAACACCAACGTAATAGATATTCGGAAGAATCTCGCATATAGTCATGAGTAATCACCAACACTTGTGGAGGGCTCTCATTCAAGCTCTCCTTCTTCGTTGATTATAAATGTATACTCCTTCTTAACCTGCCCTAAATCCTTTATCATTAATGGAGCGTGAATAAAAGCCACCGCCATTCGTGCTTTTAATTCGATACTTCTATGCCCAGGGATAATCGTTGTTATAGGTATCTCTTCTATCTGAAGACCAACTCCATGGAGATAGCCCTTCACTCGATATTTTAACATCCCATACTTCTCATACACCTTCTCAAGTTCTTTCATGACATCAATAGGTTTTATCCCCGCTCTAGTAAGGTTACGTGCCACTTCAAAGGCCTCATCCATACATTTTAGAGCTCTTTGGGCTCTCTCATCATTACGTCCGATAAATGTTGTTTCAGACATATTAGCATAGTAATGGTTATAATCAGCCCCAATCACAACTGTGACGAAAACGTTTTCGCTAACCCTAACGTCTCTGAATGGCTCCGAATGCACTCTTGGATAAGGTCCTACATTAACATAAACGTGGGGATCCTCCGATCCATACCTATAGAGCCTACTATAGAGCTCCGCGGCGATCTCTGTTTCTGACAATCCTTTATCAATAATAGGTAATACTTCTTCTAAAGTCCTCTTAGCAATACTTCTGGCTTTCTTTATGAAATTGATTTCAAAATCATCCTTTATCATTCTTAAGCCATATATAAGCTCACTCACATCAACCACATTGACTTGAGGATTCAATTTCTTGAACATTTCATAAAAAATTATATAGGCATCCCTCTGTATCCCGTATTCGAGTCCAACAATCTTATAGCCAGAGCTTCTGATTATTCCAGATACCTTAGCCATTACTTCTCCACCCTCAGTATACGTCTCCACATTCTTAATCCATGTGCGCTTTAGAAAACCATCCTCCTCACCCCTAGCAATAAACGCAATAGGCTCGCCATCGGCTGGTATCAGAAGGGAAGGCCTAAGCCATTTGGTTCCTGTAAAATAGATAAAACTGGAGAGGGTGCGTATCATCGCAGCATCAATTTTCCGCTCTTTCATTAGGGCTTGAAATTTCTCAACTCTACGTCTAAGGATTTTTTCTTGAATTCTCATTACCAAGGATGACCCTCACTTATCAAAGAATAGTAACATAAAAATCGAGCGAATAAGTATATAAGTTAATCTCGAAAATATACCAGAAATAGTGGAAGGTTGTATTGATCCTATAATATTATGTACTAATTTCTAAGACCGGAGAAATCGAAGCTTGTTTCTCCACATAGTTTAACTTAGAACTTTTTTCTTATCTAATCACATCAACGAATACTCTAATGGCTATTATGAGGAGAATCGCCCCTAGAACTAATCTAATTTTTCTCTGATTAAGTTTCAGATTCGTTCTTCCGCCAAGTTGAGCCCCCAAAAAAGCTCCTGACCCCATCATCAGACCTATCTCGTAATTTATTCTCCCATAGATATTGTGAACTGTTAGATTAGCTATGGTTGTGAGGATCATCATAAAAGTTGATGTGGCGACAGCAGATCGCTCTGGGATTCCTAATATGAGAATCAAGATGGGTACTTTTAAACTACCACCACTTAATCCCACACTACCCGATATAAAACCAGCCAGAAAAGCACTGAGTATCCCTATCAGAAGCTTCAAAGAATTACGCTTAGCATCTCTTCCAATCCTTCTCCCATTCTTATTTATGAAGTATTCGTGGATGAGTTTTATAGCTAAAATGGTTAAGACACTCGCGAATAATGCCTCAATAACTTTCTTATTCATTATGTTTGTGAAGTACGATCCTATGATTCCTCCTGGTATCGTTGCTAGCTCCAGTAATAAACCTAATTTATACCTAATCTTTACATGCCTGGAGTAAAATAAGAATGCTGAAGTTGTGGTAAAGAGAGTTATTAGAATAGAAGTGCTTACTGCAGAGTGAATATTGAGATTATATATGAATAAGAGTAGTGGTACAAAGAAAACTCCTCCTCCAATACCGATAATTGCTACTATGAAGCCTATAAGTAAGCCAATGAGAAATGTTGCTAAGAGTAGCACCTTCGTATCACCAATTAGACTGTCATCACTCTCTCGAGACAGACTTGTGGAATACTATGTGAAAAAAGGGAGTATGATTAAAAATTTTTATTCGACATAAATATGATTTAATGAAAACCAGAAATATATCTCCATAAGCTCTTTTCCCTTGGGCTTCAGATCCACGTTCATAATCTCTTCATCGCCACTCCTATCTTCTCTTTAACTATGTGGTTTCAGGAATATCACATCCAGTCCTCTGAAATGCTCATCCCCTGTGACCACACGAGCCCTTTCGACTAAAGCAGTGGCATATACTATTATATCAGCTAGACTTGGTCTTCGCTTTAACCCCAATTGTCTCCTATTTCTTGTAAGAATTTCGCGAGCCTCTCCAAGCATTTCTAATATATCATTATCAATCTCTCTTATAAATGAAACCTCCTTAATCACCGATATTCTGTTCATGACGATTTCTTTACTAAGACCTTCTCTATAGTACTTATTCGCTATCTCTGCTAGGACAATTGTAGGAGTTACGATTTCTTCTCCATTCTCTATGAATTCCTTAACTTTCTCTCCTAGTTTAGATCCTGTGAAAAATTCTATCCATGCATAGCTATCAAATACGAGAGTCAAATCTGTCCTCCTCTGTAAACCTACTTATTTTCCCTCGATCAATTCCAAAGTACTCTCTAGCTATTTTCCTTCTCCGCTCATTAATCAGCCTAATGATTACTTCCTCGATAGATTTTGCATTCATGCTTCGCTTCAAATTCTCAAGTTTCTTAGCAGTTTCGACCGAGACTCTAATTGTTGTAGACATTCTACATCACTAGTCATCACTCTTAAATATACACTATCATTGTAGCTAAGTATATAAGTATATCAGTAGATGATATATGGTTAGATAATATGCATGCAACTAACTAAAAGAAAAACATATTAACCGCATTATCACTAGCTCATAATGTAGCAGTATTGGTGCTTGATATGGTGCTTAGCTTTCTGGAAACTAAACCATTCGCCATCATAGGGCATAGGGGTGCGGCGGGTCTTGCTCCCGAGAATACTCTAACAGCTATCAAGAAGGCTATAGAGATAGGAGTAGATGTCGTGGAGATTGATGTGAGAATGACTAAAGATGGAGAGATTATTCTGCTTCATGACGAAGATTTCTCTAGGGTAGCAGGGGTTAATATAAAGCCTAGGGACTATTCTTTAAGAGAGTTAAGGGAGAAAATACGTATTGGCGAGGATACTGTAGCGAGTTTGGATGATGCCATATCACTAATTGATGGGAGAGTAGGGCTCTTTATTGAAATAAAAGATGTTAATGCTACGAATAAGGTTGTTGAGAAGGTAATTAGAGAGAATGCTGTCGAATGGATAGCAATAATAAGCTTTTATGATGAAGTTCTAGAGATCGTAAAGAGAAGGGCGACAAGAATCGTTACTGGTCTAATTTATGCTAAACCTCCTGGCAGGATTTTTGATGCCAAGAAGCTGGGTGCTAAGATAGTACTCCCAAGGTACTCCATTGCGACGAAAAAAGCTAATGATATATCCCATAAACTGGGACTAAAAGTGGTTGCATGGACAATTAATGATGTAATAACAGCTAGAAGAGTATTAGAGAATGGCGTGGATGGTATTGCCTCAGATTATCCCGACCGAATGATCGCTCTAAGAGAAGAACTTAAGAAATAATAATCACTCCCCTTATTCGGGAGAACTTCTTTATTTTTGTGATTCCCTAACTACCTCTCACCGATCCCGAGCCCCTCTCAGCTCCTCGGAATTTTAAGCTTCTTGGAAAAGCTGGGATTATTACATGTTAGTAACTCATGCTTTTTCATAGTATCCGGGATGACTCTACTTGGTATGGGTCGCATTTAACTATTAATTATTTCTGATGCTGCTTTTCTTAGCCTATTCATTATAGCTAATCCAACACCTCTTAGCTCGAATCCCTCACAGATACCAATATCATAGCTTTTCTCGTCAAGCATTCTCAGAGACTTAAAGAGGTTCTTAGCCACTGTATAAAGGTTTTCTCGAGAACCGATCTCAATAACATCCCGAGAAATTCCTAACTTATTCCGTGTTTCACGTGTGATTAATAAAGCGACTTTCTTACCGAGAGATTTATATCGATAATAAATTTCAAGAATTGTCTTCATAACTTTTTCATGATCTCCCTCAATGAGAATTAACCTGGCTTCAGGGGCATAGTGTCTATACTTCATACCGGGGGCCTTTGGAATACTTATCTTACTCCGCCCTAAAGCTACAGGATGTATCCTAAACCTTTTTCCAACAATTTGTTCAAGTTCCTCGACAGTCATAGGCCCCGGTCTCAAAACTATTGGGGGATCTTCGGTAGCATCAATAACTGTAGACTCCACACCAAAGAAAGTTTCACCAGCATCAATTATTACATCTACTCTACCATACATATCCCTAATAACATGCTCACCAGTAGTAGGACTCGGCTTACCAGAAAGATTAGCACTTGGAGCAGCGATTGGTCTTCCAGCTTCCCTTATAAGAGCTAAAGCTACTGGATGAGCAGGCATTCTAATAGCCACTGTTGGTAAACCAGCAGTAACTTCATTAGGCACAATCTTCCTCTTCTTAAGAACGAACGTTACTGGCCCTGGCCATAGGATCTCAACAGCTTTGATGACCCATTCTGGTACCTCCTCAACAAGCTCAAATAGTTGAGACTTATCACATATATGCACGATTATAGGATTATCCAAAGGCCTATTCTTAGCCTCAAAAATTTTTCTTACAGCATTAGGGTTTAAAGCATCAGCTCCAAGTCCATAAACAGTCTCGGTGGGAAAAGCAACTAGGCCACCTTTTCTCAGAATCTCAGCCGCTGTCCGTATCTTAGTTATCTCAGGATTTACTGGATCTACTTTAAGTATTAAGGTCATTCATGACGCCTTTGATAATAAAAAGTGGGAGTTAAGAAGAATGAGTATCTTGCTAAGTTTAGATAAAAATTTAAGGAACCACTTTATAATGGAGTCTTCTTCTCCCACGACCCTTATTCTCGATTTTTAAAATCTCTATCTTACCAATCTCCTTGATATCAGCTACATGCGGTCCACCATCAGGTTGAGTATCAATGCCCTCGATTTCAACTATTCTTAAAATGGGTATGTTTGGAGGAAGTCTCCCCGCTAGCTTTATCATACCGGGAATTTGAAGAACTTTCTCCCTCTCCATATAATATATCTTTACCCTCCTTCCCTCCTGGATTAGCTGGTTAGCTTTATCAACCATTCTCTGGAAAAGCTCCCTATCAGTCCTTTCTAAGCTGAAATCAATATGTGCTCTATTCTCCCTTATAGCATTACCCGTTATCTTAGCCCCTACTTCAGAGTAGAATAAGGCGCTAAGAATGTGTGCTGCAGTATGAAGCCTCATTATCCTATATCTCCTTTCCCAATCGATAATGCCTTTAACTTTCATACCAACACGTAATTTCTCAGCCCCACTCTCTAACACATGATAGACTTTCCCACCCTCTTTTCGAACATGAACAACACGCAATCTCTCATTATTCACTATTAAATACCCCGTATCGCTAGGTAATCCGCCTCCTTCGGGATAGAAAGCGGTTTGATCAAGAACTACCCCCTTATCAGAAACCTCAATCACATTAGCCTCAAATTCTTTTAGATAGGAATCATCCATGTAGAGTAACTTAGTCATCCCGATTCCCTCGTGAGGAAATTCACTAATTAATCAATTAGTTCTAATCAGTTTAATAAGTTAGTCCCTCAAAAATTTGATACTCTTTATCGAGGAAGGTTATATTTACCAAGTATGCTTGGATCTCCTGCGCCCTAATACCACTAATCCCCCAGATACCGCTTTTAAATTATTATTGATCGGCATTATTTTATGATTTGCTTATCTTAAAGCTGCTTATAGCGGCAATTATACTGGATATTAGCAGGAATGGTAAGGCAGGATACAACTTAAGTAATATGTTAATAGATTTGCTTACCAGTATTGTTGGGATATGGATTACTACTATTAAAATCCCTACAAGGCTTATTAACGCTCCATAGAATAATCTCGTTGACTCTTTCCCCAATGAGAAGTATCCAATAGCTTCAAAGATAGAGTAAATTATCCATACCGAGATTAACATTCCGAGTAGCGGGCCAAAAGCAATACCAAGCAAGTTTACCCAAGTCTCCATCATTAGGAAGCCCAAGTAGTAAATCGGGGATAAAATTATTATCATGACCCCAATTATGAGGTAAAGAGTTTTATATTGTCTTAACTTGATCCAGCCAATAATTCTTAGAATAACGCTTATTGGGTAGGTAAGGAATGCGAAGATGGATGTCGTAATACCAAATAATAGAGCCATAGTGATCGCTGAGAAAATAAAACCTAGACCCAATATTGGATTAGATCCCTTATCTGACAAATCATTCACCGAGGATACTATTGCAAATAATTAGCTTTAGCTAATATATATTCCTTACATTTTTCATCAAACGGGAAAGAAATTGAATTAATTTATCAAACTTCATATGTTCAGATTTCTCTGATTCCCGAGCATATCGATAAGCAATCCATAAAAGTGAATCTACATGAAGTGGAGGGATGCCGATCTCTTTAGAAACTCTGTTCCAAAAATTGATAACATCTCTTCTCACACCTAATAAGTACGATATCTTCAGAATTCTATTATCTAAGGGTATTGAAATAGTGAAGGGCAAAACTATTCTCTCGCGTGTGCAGATACGTACACCATAGTTAAACATCTTCACAGCAAATACTAATGTTTTAGAATCTCTTCTACCACCTACGTATTTAATAAGATCCAGTAATAAAAACTCCTGATCTTTAATATATCTATCCAAATTCTTGCTCAGTTTACCAATGAGCTCCCTAGCTTTATCAATTCTCCTCAATTTAACCGTCAAAAATCGTTTGTTGCACATGGAGTTTGTAAGAAATGTCTTAAAGACTATGATAAGATCATCCCCGCGAAGTATCTCACTATTACGCTTCTTAAAAAAGAAACAGAAATAATCCGCGAATTCCTTCCAGTACATCTCGCCTGTGCAATTTAGCATATAACTTGAGAGCGCATTTAGTACTATCAGAGATAAGTATACAGAACAATTCCTAACACATTCATACAGTTTCTTAAGGGCTTTGAACTGTTCATCGTAATGCTCCTCTATATCCAGTACTTCAGGAATACTGAAGCTCTTTAAAAGCCGAATAAGCTCAAAAGCCTTGTTGGATTCCCCCTTATCACTCTTCATAGAATCCATACTCCCTAAGATATCTCAATACATCATCATCAGTTAAATCATACCAATTCTCATAAGCATCTGCTACGGCGAAATAAGGTATATCAGGCCTAATATTCAAGCAGAATAACGCATCAACATGATCAAGAAGAAAGTTAACTGCCCCTTGAGAAGCGGTTGGCGCTGCCACAAAAACTTTTCTAGCACGATTTCTTCTAGCATATTTAATAGCAGCAAACATAGTATAACCAGTCGCTATACCGTCATCAACAATAATCACAACCCTATTGACTAATTCAACCCTCCTCTTCTTCCCTAAATAAAGCCTTTCTCTTCTATGAATTTCTCTCAAAACACTATTGGCCAACTCTCTAACTTCTTCATCCCTTAACCCGAGATACTCTAAGTAATCTCTATTAACCAAAATTTCACCATCAGGAGTAACTGCTCCAAAACCAGCTTCTGGATCCCAAGGTATTGGAATCTTTCTCACAATAATCAAATCAAAATCTCCTCCTAATTTACGAGCAACAATGCACCCCACTGGTACACCGCCCCTTGGAATCGCTAGGATGACTAAGTCGCTTTTTACTGGGAGATTCTCTTTTAAGAACTCAGCTAATAATTCACCTGCATGTTCCCTATCCCTGAAAACCCTATATTTGCCGCGTAAGTCTCTTCTCTCATAAAGCTTCATCGTTATTCCCAAGAAAAATTAATAAGAAAATGAAGATAGTTCTATTTCTGCTTAGAATGCTTCCTAGCTTTCGGCGTTTCCTCAGATACGATTTTCCCTCTTTCAAGAGTTATTATTTTGGAAATATTTTGCTTAAGCTTATTGACTAATGCTTGATTAGCTGTAGCTAGTATAATCGTTTTTCCTTCACGATTAGCTCTTAAAAGTAGAGATATGACTATTTCAGCCGATTTCTCATCGAGTTGGGCCACGGGCTCATCTGCCATTATAACTTCTGGATCAGTAATCAAAGCCCTTGCAACAGCAACCCTCTGCTGCTCCCCGCCCGATAATTCTGTTGGGAAGCGATTCTTTTTACCGATTAGTTTAAGCTCGCTTAATAATTCCTCAGCCCTTGCGATCATATCTGTCTCAGATCTATCCGTGGGTAACAAAGGAATGATAACGTTTTCTAAAACGGTCAAATTATTAATTAGGTTAAAGAATTGGAAGATAAAGCCTATCTTCTCCCTTCTAATCTTCGCTAAGTCTTCCTCGGAGAGATCTTTAACATTCCTCCTGAAGAGAATTATTTCCCCAGAGGTGGGTCTATCCATTCCAGCTAATAGGTTTAATGCCGTTGTTTTGCCAGCTCCAGAGGGACCATATATTACTATAAAGTCTCCAGGATATATTTTTAAGCTAAAGTTTTCGATAGCTTTTACTCTTCCCCTTTTACCAGAAAATTCTCTTGTTACTTTTATTGCCTCTATTATTGGTTCGCTCATAATTTATTCCCTCCTAAATGCTTCTGAGGGTGGAATAGATAAAGCCGCCGATGATGTATACTTTATTCCTATTGTCATTGGGAGCAGAAGATTGGAGAATAATACTATGATATAGGGGATAATATTGAATGGTATTCTTAGTATGAAGGCATCGTAGAGCGCTCCTATAGTAATCCCTAGAATAAAACCTATGAAGAGAATGCTTAAGAATTCGCCCACGACGAATACTTTTACGTATTTTGATTCCCATCCTAGAGCTCTGAGCGTGGCTATATCTTTCCTTCTAAGCCTTATAACTAGGATAGCGTAAATACCAGCAACTATAATCTGAAATATAATGGATACTATAAGCAGAAGTACTATGGACTGGTACTCCGAAGGTATTATTTCCTCCACTGAAACAATAGAGAGTGGGGAGAGAGTATGTATATTTGCATCCAAATACTCCTTTACTCTCTCTCTATAATTGAATATATCCCCTTTAAGGAGGGCGGATAGGGCCGAACCTTTAACAACTAGTATAATCCTTAACACATAAACTTGTGGTGATTCCTCAATAGGTCCTGGAAGATTCTTAATGTCAGTGGCTATCTCCTTAAAAGTACTCCAGTCAATAAATAAAACGCTCTCAAAAGGTATACCTGAGACTTTCTTGAAACCAGATATATCACTACTCGTAATTCCAACAATTTTCACTCTGAGTACTTCATAACCAGCTTGAAAGACTATGGAGTCCCCAACCGTCAAATGAACGGTCATTGGAGTCCCATAAGCAGTGAAGTTTAAGTGAAACCCTTTATTTACAATGCCTTCTCTAGGATTCTCTATATAGCGTCCCTGGATGAGTGTTGTTGGTTTGAACTCTGATACCACCCATTTTATATTCTCGGGGAACTTGGGTTGGCCGTAGGCGTTTACCGAAATTATTAATAGTTGGTCATCAAGTAGATTTAATCCGTATACTATGTAAATGCCACTTAATATGTCTCCTAGATCATTAACTATTCTTGAGAGCTTCTCCTTTATGGCATCTGCTCTCATAGGAGTGTGTGGCTCAAGCACAACACCTTTTAAACGTAAGAGATCGTGAGTTTCGTAGGAATATATTCTGGAGAGCTGTAATATTGTGCTCGTGGTCGCTAATATAAAGAGGATCACAAATATTATTGATCGTCCTCTGGCTCTTATCGCCAGAGAGAAACCCTTTTTCAGAACTCTAAAATAAGCCATTAAGGTTTACCCCCGACATTCAGTAGATAAGAATTGAAAACAATTAATAAAAGGATTACTAGATGTTATTGGAAGAAGGGTTCTCTGCGGGCAATAGCTTTAAGAAGAGTTTCTTTGAGTTTCTCGTATTCATCTGGTTCTCCAAGGTACTTAGAAAAGTCCACGTGGTTATCCTCTCTTAATAGACAAGGTTTCCACTCTCCTTTAGCAGTTACCCGGATCCTAGTACATCTCTTACAGAAGTCAGGATTATACATTGGCCTAACAATTTCTACTTTTAACCCATTGTCGAATACCAGAACTTTCCTTCCATGCAAATCTGATCTAATGTATATTTTGGAAGCTTTCTTCTCAAGCACCTCCTCTATAGGTTTTAACGGTACATAGTGCTTCTTGAAAAATTCCTCATCGAATCCCTGAGGAGATTGAAGCTCAATTAACTGTAATGTTGTTCCTAATGAAGCAGCTATCTCCATTAAGGATGGGATTTCATCATCATTGATGCCTCTCAGAATAACGGTGTTTATCTTCACGGGTTTTAGTCCAGCATCAATAGCCGATCTTATCCCATTTAAGACTCTTCTCACACCGTCCTTATTTGGATATCTAGTTACGAATGAGAATCTCTTAGGATTAAGAGATGGTAGGGAAACATTTATTCTATTTAATCCAGCATCTTTTAGCATCTCTGCTTTATCTTCTAATAATAACCCATTAGAAACCATTGAAATATCTCTATAACCAAGCTCCTTAAAAATATGAACAACTTCCGCAATATCTGGTCTTATTAAGGGTTCCCCACCAGTGATTTTAACAGAGTCTATACCGAATTCCTTTGCTACTCTTGCTACTTTTCTAATAGCCTCTATTGGAAGATTTACTGGTCTTTCACTTCTGTAACATCGGTAAAGAGCATAGAGATAGGATCCTTCCTTATGACAGTATATACAGTTGAGATTACATGCTTCTGTAACAGATATTCTCAGATTTTTTATAGGCCTTCCGAAGCGATCATATATTATTACCATACAGAAAACCACATCCAAATTAATCCATAAAGAGATCACTGATTAATATATCATGGATAATAAATGAAGTTATTTTTGTTAAAAATTGTTTTGAACAAAGTACTTAATCAGGGATTCTTGGTAATAAATATTTCAAAAGGATCGGTGTAATAAACGTAGTCGCCATTACTACGAATACTATTGATGAGAACCATAAATCATTGATTATCCTCATTTCGTAACCAATGCCTGCCAAGACCAACGCTACCTCCCCCCTCGGTGTTATAGAGGCTCCCAATACAAGAGCATTAATATGGCTTCCTCCCTGTAATTTATTCGCTGGGAATCCACTGAGAATCTTCCCAAGGATAGCTATTGCAGATAACAAGCCGCCGATAAATACTACATTGTGGATTATGC